>CALPPJ020000241.1 GCA_943325425.2 Bifidobacterium breve
ATTGAAAATGCGATCGGTGCAACAGCACATGTGTGCAGCGTTGAACAATTGGTGATTGATGCATTGACTGAGCTTGGAATCAAGAATGCTGGCCGTTTGACAGGATTCGCCGGAGTCTGGCTTGACGCCGACAACGATCGCCGCCGCAAGATCAGCGCCATCGGGGTTCGATTGGCGCACGGTCGTACGATGCATGGGTTCGCTCTCAATGTTGATCCCGACATGACATATATGCGTCAACACATCGTGCCGTGTGGTGTTGCTGAGTATCCAGTGACATCGCTCAGAGAAGAAGGAATTGACGTATCAATGCAAGAAGTCGTGAAGATTGTCAGTCGCTTAGCGATTGAACGTTGGGGCGATGGCGAGGGTGAACAACAAGAAGTTGCTTGGGTTCACCGACCAGAAGACTTGTCGCGTTTCTCGCGTGGCGAAGGACCCGGCGAACCGGTGCGCATGCTCGGCCGACTCGCCGATGCTGGTGTGGACGGAGGTGTCGATCTCTCGGAACGCAAACCAGAGTGGCTGAGACCCAAAGTGCAAATTGGTACTGAGGTATTGAAGATTAAGCGCACATTGAGCGAACTGAAATTAGTGACAGTGTGCGAAGAGGCTGGTTGTCCGAACTTGTCTGAATGTTGGAAAGATGGAACGGCCACATTCATGGTGTTGGGCGAACGTTGCACTCGTGCATGTGGTTTTTGTCTGGTTGATACTCGCAAGCCCGAATTGCCTGAAGCTGATGAACCGCAACGCGTTGCTGAGGCTGTCGGGTCAATGGGATTAACTCATGCAGTGCTCACCATGGTTGCCCGTGATGATTTGGCCGACGGTGGCTTCGCTCATGTTGCCGAATGTGTGCGGGCAATTCGCGAACGCAATCCGTTAACCCGCATTGAAACTTTGGTATCAGATTCCAAAGGTGACGTTGCCTCACTGCAGTTGTTGTTTGATGCTCGACCCGATGTCTTTAACCACAACATTGAGACGGTGGCACGTTTGCAGCGCGCCGTTCGTCCCTCGGCTGGTTACGCGCGTTCGCTTGGCGTGTTGGCGGCAGCGAAAGCGGCTGGCTTGGTCGTGAAGTCGGGTCTGGTTTTAGGAATGGGCGAAACCAGCGAAGAAGTTGATGGATGTCTGGCCGATCTCGCAGGAATCGGCGTCAATATCGTGACGATTGGTCAGTACTTGCGGCCGACGACGCACCACACACCCGTTGCCCGTTGGATTCATCCTGATGAGTTCACCCGTTGGAAGCAAGTAGGTGAGTCTTTGGGTATTGGTCATGTGGAGTCGAGCCCGTTAACGCGTTCGAGTTATCACGCCAAACAATCGGCCGATGCTGCAAGCGACGCAGTGCCCGTGACGCTGAGTAGGGTGGCGAAATCATGAGTGGTCATTCCATAGTTTCGTCGCCGGCAAATGATGCGCGGGTTTTCGCTGATCGCTTAGAACGAGCTCGCCAATCGATGCGCGCTCAAGGTGTTGACGTGGCTTTGTTGTCGCTTGGCCTTGATATGCCTTATCTCACCGGCTACAACGCAATGCCGCTTGAACGCTTGACAATGTTGGTCTTGCCCGCGAATGGGGATGCCACGATTGTTGTTCCTGGCCTTGAAGCTCCTCGCGTCACCTTGATGCCCGGTGTCTTCACATTGTTGCCCTGGAGTGAAACCGAAGATCCAGTGGCCATCACTGCACGGCTAGTGAAAGAGTCAACGCCAGAGACTCGAGTTGTTGCTGTTGGTGATCAGATGTGGGCGCGATTCTTGGTCGATCTCATGCCGATGCTCTCGGGAACGCAGTATCGCCGCTCAGTTGATGTGATTGGTTTATTGCGAATGCGCAAAGACCAAGCCGAGATCGATGCATTGCGAGCAGCTGGTGCGGCAGTTGATCGCATTGCTGGTGAATTGCACGCTGGTCGAATTCCGTTAGTCGGTCGTACCGAGGCACAAGTGTCAGCCGATCTGTCGGCACGCATCTTGGCCGAGGGTCATGACGTTGTGAACTTTGCGATTGTGGCAGCAGGCGAAAACGCCGCGAGCCCACATCATCATCCGGGTTCGCGAGTCATTCAGAAAAATGAAATCGTTCTATGCGATTTCGGAGGCACGATGAATGGTTATTGCAGTGACATCACGCGCTGTGTGTTCACTGGTGACATTGCGCCCGATGTTGCTGAAGCGTATGCAGTTCTTTTTGAAGCCGAAGCAGCGGCAGTGAAGGCGGCAACGATCGGAACGCCGTGTGAAGAAGTTGATGCGGTGGCCCGTCGAATTATCACATCTGCAGGTTTCGGTGATTATTTCATTCACCGCACGGGTCACGGTATAGGCCTTGATGCTCATGAAGACCCGTACATCGTCAGCGGAAACTCTCTGCCGTTAGAAGCCGGTCACGCATTCAGCATTGAACCAGGTATCTACTTGCCGGGTAGATGGGGTATGCGCTTAGAAGACATTGTCGTGGCAACAACAAATGGGCCCGATTCAATGAACCACGCCGATCACAATCTGATTGCTGTTGACGCCTAGAACTAGCCCTACGAGTGAATTGCGCCGTCGGTATTTTTGAGACTGGTTGCAGAGTGACCAGTTCGGCGAGCAATGATTTCAGCGCAAATTGCGATCGCAGTTTCTTCGGGTGTGCGGCCACCAAGATCGAGTCCGATTGGTGACATCAGACGACTCAATTGCTCGGGCGAATTCACGCCAACTTCAGCAAGCCGATCAAGACGCTTATTGTGAGTCTTGCGACTACCCATCACGCCGATGTAGCCAACCGATGTCGAGAGTGCACCTTGAACTGCCGGAACATCAAACTTTGGATCGTGAGTCAAAATACATACGGCATCCCGTGGGCCTAAAGTATTGCCGCGCTTTTCAAACATGGGCGTTGGCCACGTGACCATGACTTCATCGGCCATCGGGAAGCGGCGTTTCGTAGCGAAGATTTCGCGAGCATCGCACACGGTGACTCGATAACCGAGAACCTTGGCAACCCGACCAAGAGCAGCAGTGAAATCAACTGCGCCGAAAATCCACATTTGCGGAGCTGGCGAAAAGCTCTCGATAAAAACGACAACCGTTGGAGTGTCAATGAGATCTTCGGGAGTTGCTTGACCCTCTGGCCCGTAGTGACGAACTCCGGTGCGGCCTGCTTCAAGTTCGCCGGCAGTATCTCGCGAAACAACTCGATCGAGTTCGGGGTGACCGAGTGTTCCAATTACCTTTTCGTTGCCGTCAACACGGGCGACTAAAAGCTTTGCGCCTATTCCTGGTCCCTCGATGATCGTGGCGAGTGCAACGGGGGTTTCGGTTCTGATGTAATCAGTGAATTGTTGATAGA
>CALPPJ020000242.1 GCA_943325425.2 Bifidobacterium breve
AGACGAACAACGCAAAGTGTTGTTGCAAGTTGACCCAGCTTGGTTGTGGGTTCTTGAGCAATATCCAGGGGTGTCGATTGGGGTTGCCCCGAATGGCCAAGTTGTACAACATGCCGATTGGGTGACGGTGGAAGTTGTGGTGAACACCGAGCGTTGGATGCAACGCTTGTTGGTTCGATTAGGCGCTCATGCCACGGTTGTTATGCCGACTGATTGGCAACAACTTGGCCGTGAGACTGCACGCCTAATTCTGCAACGTTACGAACGTACGAACGGCTGAAGTTCTTCGAGATTCTGAATTTTGTGGGCGTTCAGTAAATGTGGCAGCAACTCGGCGGTGGCACGAGCATCGTATTCGGCGTGGTGAGCATGGTTGAGAGTGACGCCATATTTCTCGCACAGCGTTGCGAGTTTGTGGGTTTGTTGCCGCTGCGGATCAAGTTTGCGTGACAAGTTAAGGGTGCAGACGACGCCGGCCCATTCAAGATCGATGTTGTGTAGATGAGCCGCGGCACGTAGGAACTTGGTGTCAAAGTCGGCGTTATGCGCCACGACGATGTGGCCTTTGGTCTGTTGGGCAAAAGAACGCATGGCTTTTTCGGTGGGAGGCGCAAAAATCAAATTGCGCCGAGAAATGCCGTGCACATGTTGCGGGCCGAGATCTCGATTCCACCATTGCGGTGGACGAACATAGGTTGACCAGACGGAAGTGGGCGTGACTTTGTTGCTTGATGGGTCAGACCAATCTTGAACGACGACCGCAATCTGCAAGATCTGGTCGCGGTCAAATTTCAGACCAGTGGTCTCAATATCAACAATGGCGAACTTCGGAGTTTCTACATCGCGACTATTAAAGATTTTGTTTGTCAATTCCACTGACCACACCTTAGATGCGGGGTCAATCAGAGATTGTTACAGCACCAACTGAGTACCGGTGCTGATCACTCAACTAACAGAGCGCATACCCCGAGCGCGAATGCCGATGGGAGCAGCCACAGTAAATCCGTTGAGGTGACGTTCTTCTTCTGATTCGCCTCCCCAAAATCCATATTCGCGATTGTCTCGAGCGAAAACTTGACACTGGTCGTTCACTGGGCAGGTGCGGCAGAGCAAACGAGCCTGCGCCTCGCGCCGGACTCGTGCTTGCGGGCGCTCGGCCTTGGGGGCGAAAAACAGTTTGGTGCGACCTTTGCAGACCGCGTCATCCATCCAGTTCGCCGACGGCTGAACATTGATTTCGAAGGCTTCTAGAGCTGACATGTCACGCTGCCTTTACAAATTGATGGTCTTGGGGGGTACCGGTGGCGAAGCTTGTGACTTCGCCACCGGTATCAGTGAGGCGACGAGATCGTGAGGGGGCAGGACCTCGTCGTACGCATTTAACACTAAAACCGAAAATGGCCAGAGTCAAGCCTTTTTCCAAGTTGGACGAAAGTCACACCTCGAACCGACGGCCGGAGAAATGAGGTCTACAGCAGCTCGGCGGCCAACGAGGCCACTTCGCTGCGTTCACACGATGTCAATGTGATGTGGCCAAAACATTTCTGGCCACGAAATGCCCCGATTAAAACGGCGAGAGCATTGTTGGATTCGCCAAGGTAGGGCGCATCAATTTGACTGGTGTCGCCAGTAAAGATGACTTTGGTTCCTTCGCCGATGCGCGTGAGAATTGTTTTGAGCGTGGTGGGTTCAAGGTTTTGTGCCTCGTCAACGACAACGATTTGGCGATGTAACGAACGTCCGCGTAAGAACGTGACCGATTCAAGGGACAATTGGTTGCGCGCGATGAGTTCATCAATCATTGTCCGAGCCTCGCGATTTGAACGCTGATCGGTCAACGCGACGATCGCATCATGGATAGCTGACATCCATGGATCGAGTTTTTCGTCAAGACCGCCAGGCAAGAAGCCAACGTCGGCGCGACCTACCGGAACTAAGGGTCGATACACCGCCAACTTCTCGTAGCGCCGCTGTTCAACGACCTGGTCGAGGCCAGCCGCAATCGCAAGTACCGTCTTTCCAGTACCAGCGCGACCATCGAGGGCAATCACGCTGACCTCTGGGTCAAGTAACAGTTCAAGAGCAAACCTCTGCTCTTTTGAACGCGATCGAAGCCCCCATGCTTCGGGTGATGCTTGGGGAATCAGCATGAGCGCATCATCGACGCAACGAGCCATCGCCGATTGCGAACCCGCTCGAAGGATGGCAAAAGAGTTTTCAGCAAGTGATCCGGCCGGTGCGACTTCGGCCACATCAATCGACCGACCGTCGTAGAGGTCATCAACAAGTTCGCTCGGTGAGTCGACCGTGATCCAGCCAAGTGGACGCGACGACGATTGCCGACCGACCAGATGATGTTCATGGGCAGTTAGTCCTAAATGGGCGGCCTTCAGTCTCAGCGCAGCATCGTTTGACACCATGACTGTCGGAGCGTGGTTAGCCTGACCGAGCGCTGCACCGATGATGCGATTGTCAGCCTTATTGGCATCAAGTCCATGTTCATTGAGGAGATGTTTTTGAATACCGTTGATTTCAATGTGGACGGTGGCGTCGTTGCATCCTTCGCCATCACTTGGATGTATCCGAACGGGATGAGCGAGAGACCCACCAGCCTTCATGCGGATCTCTTCAAGACCGCGCAATGCGGCGCGAGCGGCGCGACCGACATCGTCGGGTCGACTTTTGAGACCGTCCAATTCTTCAATAACTGTAAGGGGAATGACGATATCGCAATCGGGAAACGCCAATAAACAATTGGTATCTGCAATCAAAACCGAGGTATCTAAAACGACTCGGGTGGGAGGTGGCGAAGGTTTCTCGTGCTGGGGGGACACTGCAGGAGATGATTCCAGGAGCTGGTCATCGCCCGAGTCGTTTGTGAGTTCATTGGCCCTCAGCAGTTTCGTCACCGAATCTCCTTTTAGTTGGGTTGCTCGCTATGTCTTCTTGACAACATTGTGGTGCAAACCAAGACCCCCATATTGGATTTCCGAGCAAACTTTTTGTGAACGTTGGGTGCGGTTGATGGTTACTGAAGCCGAGACAGGATCAACCTGCTGCCAAGCCGTTAGGTATCCACCACAGCGTTGGGCCTGCGTGGCAAACTGTCGTTGCTCGTCGGCGAATGGGCTTGTGTCACGACCGTTCACGACGCATTTTTATCGGTTCGATTTCGTCACTCGCATGATGTCCGGCGCGCTTGTTGCATTTGCAATTAAATCAATACTTGTAATAGCTCTCCATTGCTTATCAAATATGGGGAGTTCCACCCGAGAACTGAGAAGGATAAATCCGAATGACCAAGGCAGAGTTGATCGACGCAGTGGCAAAAGTTGCCGACGTG
>CALPPJ020000243.1 GCA_943325425.2 Bifidobacterium breve
AATTCGGACAACGCCAACTGAGGTTGAATTTGTCAGTGACCTTTTATGGTCACTTGGTGTGGTGGCGATAGAAGAGCACTGGGATCCCAACGGGGTAGTGCGTTTGCAAACTTCACTCGGTGACGACTTAGAAGTCGTTAAACAAGCAATGAATTCTTTGCCCGTTGTTTTGGATTGGTCAACGACAACTGTCAATGAAACAGTGGCGAATACTTGGCGTGAATTTGCGCAGCCAACAGTTATCGGTCGACGAATCGTCATTGCCCCCGTATGGTGCGCTGAACAAGAAGTTGCCGAAGCGGTCGCATCTTTGCCCGACCCCAATCAGGCCATGGTGATTCCGATTGAACCTGCCAGCACATTTGGCATGGGTGATCATCCAACGACAATGAGCAGTCTGTTGATGATTGAAAAATACTTGAAGTCTGATGATGTGTTGATTGACGTTGGCTGCGGAAGTGGCGTACTCGGTATTGGTGCACTGCGGATGGGAGCATCTCAAGCGATTGGAATGGATATCAATCCGTCCTGTGTCCCGGTTTCTCAGGAGAATGCCCGACTCAATCAAGTGAGTGATCGATGGTCTGTTTCGACTGAACCCGTTGCAGTTATTGGCTTTCCAGCCAACATTGTGGTCGCCAATATTCTGGCTCCGGCACTTATTGAGTTGAGTGATGAACTCAAGAGACTGACCAGACCCGAAGGAGTGTTGATCATTAGTGGCGTGCTTGCTGAACATTACGAGCATGTTGCCAAGGCACTAGAACCACTTCACGAGTTTGATCGAATTGAACATGGCGGATGGGCTGCTGTGGCATTTCACAAAATGTGAAATGTAGTTGCTGTATTAATTGACGAGAGCGTCAATGTCATGTTGAGTTGGCAACGAAGGTACTGCACCTTTTTTCGTTGCTGCTAGTGCGCCGGCTGCGGAGGCTCGGCGGGCAGCAGTTGTGATATCTGCGCCATGGGCAAGAGCAGTAGCCAAGGCGCCACACGCTGCATCACCAGCACCAGTCGTGTCAATTGCTCGTACTGCAAATGGCGGTATCTGAAGTTCGCCATCTTTGGTCACTATTTTGATTCCGCGAGCGCCGAGCGTAATGACAACTATGGAAACTCCCGATTCAAGGAGTGATGTTGCTCCGCCGAGTAACGCAACTTCATGTTGGTTGGGCATGATGACATCACACAATTGCAGAACTGATCGGTTGAGTTGGGCTGCTGGCGCGGGGTTCAGAATTGTTCGGGCCCCACCAACTTTGGCAATGGCGAGAGCAGCCTCAACTGCATCAACGGGAACTTCAAGTTGGCACAACAAAACTCCCGCCCGACTAATCACATCGCGGTGTGCATCGACGACGCTGATTGATAAAGCGGCGTTGGCTCCTGGAACGACGACGATGGAGTTCTCGCCCTGTTCGTCGACAGAAATCAGAGCACGCCCGGTAGGACCTTGGTGATCGGTGACATAAGCGGCGATTCCCTCAGAGGTCATGAGTCGATGCAGTGTTTCACCAGCGGCGTCGGTACCGAGACAGGTGATGAAAGCGGTGTCGGCACCAGCGCGTCGACTGGCGACTGCTTGGTTCAGACCTTTTCCACCGGCATGTTCGGCGTAACTTGTTCCGAGAACTGTTTCGCCAGGGGCGGGGAGACGTTCGACCGAGGCGACGAGGTCAAGGTTGCTGCTGCCGAGAACCACAACTTCGTATGCGTGAGAGCCATTAGCCATGTCACTAGTGAACCATGCCGTACAGAGACAAACACTGCACTCATATGCCGAAGGGTTGTCGCAGGGGCTATTTCGTCATGACGAAATAGCCCGTAGAAGTGGCGTGAGATCGAGGCGGTCGATCGCGGGCAAGTAAGAGCGCGCCGCATCACTTCGAAATTTGGTGCACAAATCCGGGCGAAAAAATCGTGCGCCTTCGCGCACGACATAGTTCAAAATAAAAAAGCGATATGCCTCGGGAAGAAAACGAATATCGGATTCAGTTAACGGGAAAATCTGGTGATAGGCCCGAATGAATTCCACAAACTGAGGTTCAACCAGAGTGTGAGGGGAGTACGACCACTGAGTTCGATCACCAGTCGCCGATGAGACTCGCGATAAAAAGTAAAAGTCAAGCAATCGTGACTCAACACGAAACCAGTCGTAGTCCCAACGTGAGAACAAGGTAAAGGGTTCAGATGACGAACCGTGATTGTCAACCGAGAAATTACCGAGATTCCAATCAACCAAAATGGGAATACGTTTCCATGAGTCGTAACGAATATTCTCCAGCTCTAATAAAAAGTCATGCGTGTGCTTATGGAGTACTCCGATGTGTTCGGGAGGAAGGGAGAAATTCTTTGGAGCGAACGGACTTGAGAGAAGATCCAAGAGATGAATCGCATCGGCCTTAATGCTGTTCGAGGTGGCTGGAATCTCGGTTGCAATCGCATCACACGCGCGATGAAAATAAGCGATCTCGTGAGCCAGGCAACGCGATTGCTCACGATTTAATTGAGGGGGCAACATATCGCGTTTTGATGCCTCGCCGTAAAAAGCAACCCACAAGTTGCCGTCGTACCAAGTGAAGGGCCTCTCTGCAGCGAATGGTTCTGGGCTGGGCTGAGTCGACTTTGCTAAGACCGGCGCCAAGAAATTTTCAAAACGAGTTCCCTGAAGTAACTGCGTGCAACGAAACAAACGATCGTGATCTTCGGCAAAAAGAAAATACGATCCGTAATTCGACACTTTGGCATAAACGTGAGAGGTGTCATCTAGATGGACGCGAAAGACGGTATTCGTTGAAACTCGTGGGCTGGTGTCTTCAACGTCGACGATGACACGCGGGTCTCCAAAATCTGACCAGGCGGCAGCAAGGGCCTGACGATATTCAGAGTGACTCATTGACTCATTGTCTCACTCGGGCGAGACAGTTGAACGGCAGTGAAAAGAAAATTGTCAGCTGGCGTTGGCTCGAATGCCGATGGGGGCAATCAAACGGAATCCGGCTTCGTGGCGTTCATCTTCGCTTTCGCCACCCCACAGACCGTACTCGTGATTGTCGCGAGCGAAATCACGACATACATCTTGAACGGTGCAACCACTGCACACGCTGCGGGCCAAGGCCTCGCGGCGTTCGCGAGCTTGGGGCCTTTCGGCAGTGGTCGGGAAGAAGAGGTGAGTCATGCCACGGCATGCTCCGGCGTCCATCCAAACGTCGTCCGTCTGTTGACGGGTAATGATGATTTCTACAGCTGCCACACGACCCCCTGGTGGTGAAAACTTGCTACATAACTACTTACTACATACCTACTTGCTGCATGCCTACTTACTACATTC
>CALPPJ020000244.1 GCA_943325425.2 Bifidobacterium breve
ACGACCCTGCGTGTCATCGGTACCAATCGAAATACGATTGGTACGACTAGTACCGCTGGTGTCTGAAGCGTCGTCACGACGAACATTCGGAATCGGACGAGTTGATGTACCGGTCGAGTCATCACGACGCGCTCCGCCAGTTGCTTCGCCGAGGCGAACGCGCGGACGACCACTACTTGAATCATCGCTCGGTCGCTCGGTTGCACTGGACGGGCGATCGGGAATAGGACGAGGAGCAGAACCAGAGTACGAACCCCATACGTCAACCTCACCTGAATCATCACGTTCCCGTTCACGAGACACGTCGCGTGACGGGTCGCGTGAAACATCGCGCGACGGGTCGCGCTGAATCGGACGCGAGACCGAACCTGATGGATCATCACCGAAAAGTCGCGGCAATTCTCCCGTGGGCTTTTCTGTCCAATGCGGAAGTGATCCGGTGTCGCTGTCGCCAAAACTCAACGGAGCCGGCTCATCGTCACCTTCATCGTCGGAGAATCGGAGTTCACCGAAGTCTTCGAATTCGTCGTCCTGGCCTGAGCCAGCACCCCTGCGCCACATGTCATCGCTCATGGTCCCGTCCTATCAGACTTCCAGAAGTTCTTGTTCTTTACGTTGCACGGCCTTGTCGATGTGTTCAACATGGTCGTGTGTGATCTTGTCTAGTTCTTTTTCTGCCCGCTCAAGTTCATCTGCGGACACTTCTCCAGCTTTTTCGGCTGTTTCTAATTGTTTACGAGCATCTCGTCGCACATTACGTACTGCGACTCGACCATCTTCAGCCATATTCTTCACGAGTTTCACGTAGTCGCGGCGTCGCTCTTCGGTGAGCATCGGGAAATTGAGACGAATAATGACACCATCGTTTGACGGGGACATACCTAGATCGCTGTCGCGAATGGCCTTTTCAATGGCATTCAATGAGCCACGGTCGTGAGGTTTAATTACCAGCGTGCGAGCCTCGGGGACCTGAAAACCAGCCAATTGTTGCAACGGTACATCGGCCCCGTAGTAACTGACAATGAGCTTTTCAACGAGAGCCGGCGTCGCTCGACCCGTGCGAATCGTGGTGAACGATGTTTGGGCGTGCTCGACGGCTTTATCCATCTTGTCGATGGCCTCGAGAAGGATGTCGTCAGTCACCCGACCAGCGTACCTATGGCGTGGCCCTCAAGAACGGATCTGATGTTCCCAGGGGTGCTGACATCGAAAACCACGATCGGAATTTTGTTGTCGCGGCAGAAGGCGATTGCAGTGGCATCCATGACCCGGAGCTCTTTTTCGATGACATCCTTATGCGAAATACGGTCATACCTAGTCGCGGTGGGGTCAAGTTTGGGATCCGCGGTGTACACCCCGTCAACACCCGAGTGGGTGCCCTTCAAGATGGCCTGGGCATCGATTTCAGCGGCCCGCAGGGCAGCGGCAGTATCGGTCGTAAAGAACGGATTTCCAGTTCCACCAGCAAAAATAACGACGCGACCCTTTTCCATATGGCGTTCAGCCCGACGGCGAATGTACGGCTCGGCGACCTTAGGCATTTCGATAGCAGTCATGACTCGACTTTGTTGACCGACTCGTTCGAGCGCATCTTGTAAGGCCAAGCCGTTCATCACGGTGGCAATCATGCCCATGAAGTCGGCCTGAGCTTGGTCCATGCCCTGCCCGGCACCTTTTAGGCCACGCCAGAAGTTGCCACCACCAACGACGACCGCGACATCAATCTTGAGATTGTCGCGGACGTCTTTGATCTCGGTTGCAACCTGATGCAGAACCCCATTATCAAGTCCAAAACCAGTCGGTTCGGCCAAGGCCTCTCCCGACAGTTTCAGCACGACCCGCTTCCATGCGGGACGGTCGGCCTGACGGGATGAACCAGCGTCAGTTCCGGCCATGATCAATCAGCCGATCTCAACTTGAGCGAAACGAATAATCTTCGCGCCGCCCAAAATTTGGGTGACCGACTGCTTGTCATCTTTGGCGTACGGCTGTTCAACCAAGCACACGTCTTTGTAGAAACCGTTAATGCGGCCCTCAACGATCTTGGCCAATGAAGCCTCGGGCTTACCTTCGTTGCGACTGATCGCTTCGAGGGTGGCCTTTTCTTTTTCAAGAACGTCGGCCGGAATTTCTTCACGGTTCAAGTACTTGGGGCGGGCGAACGCAATGTGCACGGCGATGTCATGAGCGAGTTCAACTGAACCGCCTTCGAGTTCGACGAGAACTGCATTGACTCCACGTCCACCTTGGATGTGCTGGTAACTGTCAACGATGTTGCCAGGTGCTGCTTCGATGCGTACGACTTCGCCGAGTTCGATCTTTTCTTTCAGAACGATCTTCAGGTCATCAAGGATCGTGGCGCGCTCAGCAACGGCGGCTTCGCTTTTTGCAGCAACAAGTTCGGCCAAAGCTTGCGCTTCACCCTTGAACTGATCGCTACCAGCAACGAAGTCAGTTTCTGACTTGAGCTTGACGATTGCACCAACATTGTTGGTCACGACAAGAGCTACGACGCCTTGATTGTTGTCGCGGTCATCACGCTTAGCTGATGCAGCCAAACCCTTTTCGCGCAACCACTGCTTGGCCTCTTCAATGTCACCATTGTTATTTTCGAGAGCCTTCTTGCAATCCATCATGCCGGCGCCAGTGGACTGACGCAGACTCTGAACATCTTTGGCTGTAAACGACATTTCTCAGGCCTCCGGGGAAGAATCAGTTGCTTCAGCAACAGGAGCTTTTGATGCAGCAAGACGAGCTTCGCGCTCGGCTTGAGCGGCAGCTGCTTGCGTACGAGCATTCGCCTGGTTCGCTGCGAACTCAGCCTTTTCGGCGTCGCTCTTTTCAGGGGCAACCAAACCAGGATTGCGCTTCGATGCGATGTAACGACCTTCGATCACTGCTTCGGCAATCATCTTTGACATCAATTCGTTCGCACGAATTGCATCGTCGTTACCAGGAATCGGGAACGTGATGAGATCGGGGTCAACGTTGGTGTCAACGATTCCAACGATCGGAATACCGAGCTTGTTCGCTTCGGTAACGCCGATGTGTTCTTTCTTGGTGTCGATGATGAAGACACATTGCGGGCGCTTGGTCATGTGGCGAATACCGCTGAGGTTCTTCTGCAACTTGGCCAATTCGCGGCTCTTCAAAAGAGCTTCTTTCTTCGGCATCAAAGCGAAGTCACCAGTTTCTTGAAGACGCTCAAGTTCGAGCATCTTCTGTACGCGCTTGTGAATCGTTTCAAAGTTGGTGAGCATTCCACCCAACCAACGCTCGTTGATGTACGGCATGCCGCACTTCTCGGCGAATCCCGCAATGGGGTCTTGA
>CALPPJ020000245.1 GCA_943325425.2 Bifidobacterium breve
CACACATGCGGGTGCGGCGATCGGGGGACTCTGAAAGGTACACGAGTACTTGATAGTCGCCGGACGTCATGTCGCATGACTCGCGCAAGTCAGAATCAAGGCTGTACTGCAAATCGCCGATCGTTTCGATGAACGAAATCCAAGCGGCCATTTCTGTCTTGTTCAACCAGTTCGTTTTTTCGTCGGTACGAGACATATTACAAGGCTAACAAATTATTTCTCTCACAATAGTTGCGAGCGCAACTAATTAGGACTAGGTTGTTCATATGACAAAAACAACTATCCCCGCAGGTATATGGAATATTGACCCTTCTCACTCGACGGTCGGCTTTGTGGCCCGCCACCTCGTGATCAGCAAAGTGCGTGGTTCATTCCGCTCATTCAGCGGCGCAATCACGATTGGTGAACAGCAGCTTGAATCTTCAGTAACCGCCTCCATTGATATGGCATCGGTGGACACATCTGATGAAGGTCGTGATGGACACATCAAGGGTGAAGATTTCTTTGATGTAGCAAAGTTTCCGACGATGACTTTTTCGAGCACCAAAGTGTCGCAAGACGGGGATGATTTTGCAGTTGTTGGCGACTTGACGATCAAAGGTGTGACGCGTTCAGTCGTTCTTGATCTTGAGTTCAATGGCACCTCAAAAGACCCATGGGGCGGTACTCGCGCCGGGTTTAGTGCCGAGACCGAAATCAACCGTAAAGACTTTGGCCTGGAGTGGAACGTCGTGATGGAAACTGGTGGCGTCTTGGTTGGAGAAAAGATCAAGATCGAATTAGATATTCAGGCTGTGCAAGCCTGAGTTTTTTTGACTAGCTATTTTGAAAAATGTTTAGCTAAGCGGTCGAGAGTTGCCACGATTGACGCTCGATTTTTAGTTGGGTACTGCAGGACCCTCATCATGAGATGTGATTTTGCAGTATTCCAATCGAATTGTTCGGTCACTTGTGTGCCGCCTTCGACCGCTTCAAGTTTGTAGCGCCAAATGTGTCCACCAATATGGCGCCAGCCGATTTGCTTGGGTTCGTCAAATTCCACGACTTGATTGACGATCTTGTACTTCACGCCGATCTTCATATCCATGCCAAACTTTGCACCCAGGGATAAGCGTGAGGGTGCGGATGAATTGGCGTTTTTGACCGACCCTGATCCATCAATCAATTGATGTTGTGCTGGATCGGCTAGCAAGTTGAAAATCTCTTGAGGAGTGGCAGTGACGAACCGAGATTCTGAAACGACTTTGCTTGGATCAGGTGTAGACATAACTTCCTGCTTTCGTGTTATCCGCGTCTTGCGAGAAAATCTGTGACTGAATCGGCGCACCGACGACCTGAGAATAATGCACCTTGAATTGAAGCGGTGTCACGGTGATCGCCACAGACAAAGACGCCGCTATCGAGATGTTGCTTCTTCTTTGGCACGAACGGTGGTGATTGGTCGGGCTGACCATGCTCAATACGGTAGGTGCGCAAGTGCCTCCACGAAGAAACCTGTGAACCGAACATGGTCTGAAGTTGTTGTCGTGCGACCTCGTCAACATCGTCACCAATATGGCCAGGCAGGGCTGCAGCAATGAGATGTTGACCTGCCGGCGCATAAGTCGGAGCGATGTTGCTCATGACTGCGATGTTGAGCACTGGGCCTTTGCCAGTGCCATCGAGGATGATCAGTTTCTTGTCGGTGGGTGCCGAGTTGCTCGCAAAGTACACGCAGCTCACTGAACGCGATTGCACCGGTGCAATACCGGTCAGTTTTGCTGCAGCAGGACCCTCAACGGCCACGATGACAGCCTTGCTTGAAATGGAGTGCCCCGATTCGGTGACGACCGATTGCGACGATACGTTTGTGACGCGAGTGTTGAGATGAATTCTCGCTGACGGCGTATGGCTTGCGAGTTGTTCAGAAATCGCTGACATGCCTGTAGCGGGAACGACGGCATCACCCTGATTGAGCATACGAAAAACCACATCAAACATGCGTCGTGACGCCGTGAGTTGAGGATCAAGCTGAATTCCACCCACAAGGGGCGTGAAGAAACGCTGAACCATCTTTTTTGAAAAGCCACGGCTGTTCAGCATCTTGGCGGTCGTCATATCTGAACCAGAAAGCAATGATGCGCCATTGCCGCGAGTGACTGACAGGCGTAAGAGGGCTAATCGAATTTTGTCAATGACCGAACCAATAGGCGCAACAGCGGTTGCAACAAATGATTGCGGACTGCGAAGTGGATCGGAGAAGACTTTTCCTGTGCCGTTGATCCATACCAAAGCGCCAGGGTCGAATGGCTGAAGATTAAGAGCGTCAACATCAAATTGTTTGGAAAGTTCGGGATACGCGGTGAGCAAAATCTGGAATCCACGATCAAGTGTGAACCCGTCGACAAAATCGGTTCGCACCCGACCGCCAACTCCGTCGGAGGCCTCAAGGATGTGCACATCAAAGCCTGCCGCAATCAGATATCGACTTGCCGATAATCCGGCGAGACCCGCACCAACGATGACAACGTCACAAGATGTAGGCAGATCAGAACTCATGAATTTTCTTTCGCGCGAATCAACTGGGTTTGTTGAGCAATGAGCGCAATGCGGTTTCAAGATCAGAGTGCAGGAAGGTGTAGCCCGATTTTTGCAAGACCTCAGGCATTACCTTTTGACCGGTAAAAAGAAGTGCATCAGCGAGTTCTCCGCCGAGTAGCAATTTGGGGCCAAATGAAGGGACGGGTAAGAACGAAGGCCGATGTAAAACTTTGGCCAATATCTTGCTGAACTCACCCTGAGTAACTGGCTTCGGCGCAGTGAGATTGACAGCTCCGGTGACATTCGCAGTGAGCAAATAATCAATGGCGGCGACCTCATCGTCAATAGAAATCCAACTTTGCCATTGTTTGCCAGATCCCATTTTCCCACCGGCTCCCAGTTTGAAGAGGGGGAGTAGTTTGGCGAGTGCGCCACCTTGTGGACTGAGGACGATTCCGGTGCGGAGGTGGGCGACGCGAATGCCGGCGCGGGAAGCACTTTCGGTGGCGGACTCCCATTGCGCGCAAACGTCCGCGAGGAATCCACTGCCGACGGCCGACTGTTCGTTGAATTCGGTCGTTAAAGACTCACCGTAGATACCAATGGCTGAACCCGATAGCAAAACCTTGGGCCCGTCGTGAGTTTCAGACATTGCTTGAGCAAGGAGTTTGGTGCCCTTGACTCGGCTGTCAAGAATTTCCTTTTTGTATTCGTCAGTCCAACGCTTGTCGCCGATTCCGGCGCCTGCCATGTGAATGACTGCATCAACTCCGCTGAGTTGAGCCGAATCAATGGATCCGGTC
>CALPPJ020000246.1 GCA_943325425.2 Bifidobacterium breve
AAGCACGGTGTCGCCATCGACGACCAGCACGGGCGTGAAGTCCACCGAGGCACCCTGTTCGAGGCCTAGAAGTTCAACATGCACTTGCTGGCCCTCGGCCACACGGACCTGTTTGCCACCGGTTGCGATCACTGCATACATAGCGAATACCGACTCTACCTGCCTCAACGTCGCTAAACCAACGCCTTGGTCAGGAGTTATCTCCATGTCTGTCATTGGGACACTCATTAGTTGAGCAGATCGTGGTTCACGAGCATCCCGCGGCCCTGGCATTCAGGGCACTGACCTGCGAAGTTCGTCAAAAGACCCTCACCGATTCGCTTGCGGGTCATTTCGACAAGACCCAGTTCGGAGATGTCAAATACCTGAGTTCGGGTCTTATCTCGCGATAAAGCGGTCTTGAAGGCTTCAACAACTTTGCGGCGATTGTCCTTGATCTCCATGTCGATGAAGTCAATCACGATGATTCCGCCAATATCGCGCAAGCGCAACTGGTGGGCGACTTCATCAGCGGCTTCAAGGTTGTTCTGGAACACCGTGGCCTCAAGGTTCGAGGTTCCCACGTTGCGACCGGTGTTGACGTCAATGACGGTGAGGGCTTCGGTGTGCTCAATAATCAACGAACCGCCAGACGGCAGCCACACCTTGCGATCAAGAGCCTTGTGGATCTGCTCGTGCACATGGAACTTCTCAAAAATCGGCAAGCCTTCGTTCGCTGGATCAAAGTACTCAACGCGGTCGGCGAGCTCGGGGTTGAACGCCTGCACGTAGGAATGCACATCTTCGAACAACTGTTGATCGTCAATAATGACGCCGCGATAGTCAGAGTTGAACTCCTCACGGATCACTCGTACTGCGAGCGGTGGCTCGCGATACAACAGCGTCGGTCCGCCAGCTTTGGCAGCCTTAGCTTCTATGGCATTCCATTGATCGAGTAGACGGGTCATATCGGCATGAAGTTCATGTTCGGTCGCCGATTCGGCCGCAGTACGCACGATGAGTCCGTGTTCGGCAGGCTTCACGCGATCGAGAATTCCGCGCAAACGCTTGCGTACGTCGTCCGGCAAACGCTTGGAAATTCCGTATGTCTTTGAGTTAGGAATCAACACGACGAAACGACCTGGCAACGAAACTTCTTGCGTCAGTCGCGCCCCTTTGAGGGCGATTGGATTCTTCGTGACCTGACAGACAATGAGTTGCTTACCCTTCAGAATCTGCTCAATTCGGGGTTCGCTGTCAACGATGTCTTCGGCGTCGTATTGCACGTCGCCGCGATAGAGCACTGCGTTTTTGGGCGTGCCGATATCAACGAAAGCCGCTTCCATTCCGGGCAATACGTTTTGCACCTTACCGACATAAATGTTGCCGTGGATCTGCGCCACATCGTCTGCGGGACGACTGACGTAGTGCTCAATCAGACTGCGACCTTCCATCACCGCAACCTGGGTGAGATCGTCACGAACTTGCACAGCCATGAAGTAACGACCAATTGGTCGACCATTGCGCTCGCGACCTTTGCGACGTTCAACTACAGCAGCATCGGACCGATCGTTGTTACGGATATCTGAGCCACCACGACTCTTGGTATTGCGGCGACGCTTTTTCTTGGCATTCGCCGACTCGGTCGTCGGGATTGCGGTCTCATCGGCATTCGGTTCAGCATCTACTGCCGTGTTCGGATCGACGGCTGCACCATTATTCACCGGATTCTTTTTTGCAGTCTGCTGACCCTTACCCTTGCGCTGATTATTTGGACGCGGCCCGCCGGCACGAGTTCCGCCAGGCATGGTGACACCCGACGGAGTCGAGCTTAAAGGTGGAGTTGCTGGCACCGAACTCGCCCGAGTATCGCCAATCTTTGGTCGCGGAACTAACGCTTCAGTCGCAGCGTCAACATCGGCACGCCCTTCGCTCATCCGTTCTGGCAATTCAAAATCGTCTTGGACTCCGGCGATAGGCGTAGCTACATGCTCTGGTTCGACGTACGACTCATCGTCATCGTCATCAAAGTCGTTCTCGTCATCGTCGAAATCATCATCGTTTTCATCATCGTTTTCAGGGTCGCCCGCAGCTCCCTGAGGACGAGGACGATTACGTCCGCCCCGTGATCCACGACGACGCTTCTTATGAGCGTTGCTCGCCGCAGTTTCAGATTCGTCGGCGCTGCTCTCGTTACTGCTCTCGTGATCGTTCTCGCTGACCATCTCTGGTTCGTCGGCGGAATCGGTGAATAGTGGTTCGTTCATGTTTAAATACCTTTCTCATGCGCACACCTGAGGGTGCGCAGGGCGACCGGTGAGAACGTCAACACGCTCACCGTCTCGCTCAATCCATTGGTTGATACGCAATACCCGATTGAGGTGATCCCAGGGATTAATGGGCGGATCACTATCAGGTACCAAAACTTCGACTAACTCGGTGGGTCGAATCCCACGACCCGAAGTGGTGAGAGTTGCAACAATTGCGTGGCCGACGGATTCACCAATCCAGTCAGCCGGTAACGAAGACATCAGTTCGGCGTCAGCCGAACGGAGTTCCAAAATTCCTGGACGGATATCGTCCAAGTGTTTTTCTCCCTTGCGTTCACGGGTCAGCAGAACCTCGGCACTGCTGTTCACGCGCTCAATCGCCGTTGCAATATCGGGTCCATTTTCTGGTTCTGCGACCAGCATGACCCATGTCGTTGCAACGACACCTTCTTGCAAAGAAACTTCGGTGCCAGCACATTCACGAATGCCAGTCACACTCATGCCCACCGGCAAACTCGTCGAAAGCCGCTCGGCAATTGAGCCAAGATCATCGACGGTCACTCCCGATGCTGGATCGAGAGTGATGTCAATGAGTTCAATCAATGACTCGGCGCCGGTTGGAAGTGCCAAACCAAAGGCCATTTTGGGTCGAGGTGTAAACCCAACTGACATCGCGACTGCAATCCCGGCTTTACGCAACGTGCGCTCCCACATATGGGCAACATCGCGATGACCAGTGAACCTAATCTTGCCCAATTTTGCATAGGTCACCCGAATCTTCATGATGCACTCACCGCGGGCTTGCTCCGCAAAGTCACGGGAGTGACTCCACCACGCGATAGATCCTGGCCAGTGCCCTGACTGCCGCCCGCTGGCGGAGTCGGTGAGGCCACAATGTGCTCGAGGCCGTCGCCAGTACACACGCCACAGTCATAACACGGTGTCCAACGACAATCTTCAAGTCCGAATTCATTCAGCGATGCGCGCCAGTCTTGCCACAAGAAATCTTGATGTAAACCTGCTGACAAGTGATGCCACGGCAAGATTTCCTT
>CALPPJ020000247.1 GCA_943325425.2 Bifidobacterium breve
CATGAGTACGCGGCGTTTGGTGTGTTCGGGCTGGTCGAAATGTTGAAGGTTGCCGCGGCCGTCAACGCCGGAATATGCGATACCCGCGCCATAGCGATTCACCCATTCGTTGGGGCTCGTGAGAATGTTGTGAACATCGGCGCGATTGGCCACGGTGAGAAATTCGCGGCCGCCCATGTTGGTGTTGTGCACGGGGCACTCGCTACGCAGTTGCGCATAAGCAGGGAAGGGATCGGCAAGTACTTCAGGGTCGAGTGGGCTATACGGGCACTGCGCAGGTGTGCTCTCGTTGGCTGTGGTCTGATCGTTCATGTTTTTCGTCATGTTGTCGCCCCCCGACGAATGTATTCAACACAATTCCTCAAGTGAGTATTTCACAAGTTTCTCAATAGGTTCGCCAACGACACCTGAAAGCGATAAGGCTTCTAGTGTGTGAGAGATGTCTGAACCTTTTCCCATTCGCTTTGACCTTGTTACCTTCGATACCCCTTCCACCGAGGTTTTGGCCGCATTTTGGTCTGAGGTGATGGGGCTCGTTGAATCGGAACGAGAAGACGGTGATCGATGGATTGTGTTGTCAGACAAGCAAGGCGTTCGGCGTCTTGGGTTTCAACGCGGTGCACACCGGCCTGGTGGAACGCATCTCGACCTCGTGTGCTCGCTAGACAACTTTGATGCCGAGCACGCACGCCTGCTTGGTTTGCGTGCAACTGAAACTCGGCCTGTACGTCGTGAGTCGTATGGCATGATCGCCAACTTTGTCGACCTCGATGGCAATGCCTTTGATCTGTGTGCTTACCACTGACATTTTGGGAATAAAAAAAGGGCCGCCCCGAAGGACGGCCCTTTTTTAACTCTGAATTGTTTATCCAGCAACACCAATTGATGTGTCGATGAACTTGTTCGTAACCACACCGTCAACGGTGAGTGTCGCGTCGGTCTTTACTCCAAGGTCAGCCAACAATGGCATGGCCTCGTCGTACAACTTTTGTACACGATCGACATCAAAGTTGCCGTAGGTGCTGTCGGGGCCGTTGCCGCCAATTCCCAAGCTCTTGAAGAGCTCGAAACCTGCAGCATTCAATTCTGGTGTGATGGACCAGTAGTTGTTGTAGGTCTTTGTGATTTCTACCAAGGCATTGCCAATTGGAGTGGGGTCTGCGAGGTAGTCAACCCAAGCCTGTTGCAACTTCGGAACGAGAACTGCAAGACATGGGCTTAATTCTTCCAAGCGATCACTGAGAACGCTGTACATCGCAGGGTATGGCTGCCAACCAAGATCATGAATCAATGCGTAATCGATTGGGGCTGGAGCTCCGTCTTTCCAGTTGATTTCATTTTCGTATTTGTAGGCCTCGTTGGTGACAAAACCTTGCTGAATGAAGTTGCCTCCGTCAGCAATCCACTTGTCGGGCGATCCGCCGTAGTTGGGGTCGCTTTGATCTTTCTTAATAAAGCCCTTGCCCAACAACCAGTCCATGTAGGTGGTTCCTGAGAAGTGAGAAATACGAGCACCAGAGGCACCGAGGCTTGCAGGGTCCTTCGGATCGATCTTCAATTGCTCTGGGTCCCACATGAGGAACTGAGGGTTGATTTCCAAAGTGGTGGCAACTCCGGTTGCGCGAACGGTGCCTGAGCTTTGAATGATGTCGTCGGTGTTGACGTATCCAAGAGTGATGTCTTGGTCGGTCTTCATAACCGAAAGAACTGGCTGGAATTCAATGGCGTCGCCACCGGCACGAATTTCAACGGTCTCAATGCCGCCAACTTTGTAAGCGTCGGCAATTGGGCCGGAGTAGGTGAACAACTTGGGGTCGGCCACTCCGCCAGCTCCGATGAGTTGGTAGGTGCCGCCGTGTTCAATTTCAGGCCACCAGTCTGTTTGAATAACGAGATTCGCGGGGCAGACAACTTCGTCAGTTGCAGCAGCGGTATCGACTGTCACTTCTTCAGATGCGGTGGTGTCTTCTGTGGTTGTTGCATCGTTGTCACTACCGCAGGCAGTGATGGCGAGACCCGCAGCAGCCGCAAGAGCGATGATGCGTCGTGTGGAACGTTTCATAAGTGGGTTCTTCCTTTTTGGTCTAATGGGTGTACGGATAATTGCCACTTACGGCTAGGCCGATCGTGCCTCTGACTCGTGCCAATCGCGTAGCGAACGATTGGCGACCCAGCCGATGAGGATGTAGATGGCAACGCCCAGGGCAGAAGCCAAAATCACTCCGCCAAAAAGCTTCTCGTATTCGAGACGCTTGGCGTAATTGTTTAAGAGGCGCCCGAGTCCGAGGTCGCCACGTGAAAAGAAGAAGTCGGCAACGAGAGCACCGATGACACACAGCCCAGCACCAATGCGAAGCCCCGTGAAAATTGATGGCAATGCAGCTGGGAAAAGTAATTTGCGGAACCGTGTTGTTCGACTCACATTGTTCAGCGTGAAAAGATCTTGATGGCCACTATCAACAGACTTCAATCCGAAGAGAAAACTGGTGAGGATGGGGAAGATGGCTACCAATACGCATGTGACGATGCGGGCAGTGCGCGTTGGCCCAAACCACACAGAAAAGAGTGGCACCAGCGCCAAAATGGGCACCGTTTGGAGTGCTACGGCGTAGGGAAAGAGAGCGCGTTCAATCATGCGATTGCCTGCCATGAGTACCGACCCAAAAAGTGCCAATACTGAAGCGATTAAGAAGCCAAACAACGCAATGCGTCCGGTGTTCACAAGACCTTCGGCGAGTTCCGACCGAGCGACGCCATTCAAGAAGGCATTATCGATGACTGCATGCGGTGGGGGAACAATGAACTTACGGTTCTCGCTCAAAATGAAGTAGTGCACCGCGTACCAAACACCAATGAAGGCTCCAAAAGTGGCGAGTGGTGGCGTATAGGTCTTCAACAATTTGGTTTGAGTGCTCATGCGTGGGCTTCTCTCAAAGATTCAGACACCTTGCCGCACATTTCGGCAAACTCAGGTGAGTAGCGGATGTCGTGCTGGCGGGGGTACGCCCAAGGAATAGAGAAGTCGGCGATGATGCGACCAGGCCGAGCAGACATGCAGAGCACGCGGGTGGAGAGGAAAACTGCTTCGGGAACGGAGTGTGTGATGAAGAGACCGGCGAAGCCTTCGTGATCAAAAATGCGTAAAAGTTCGTCTTGTAGGCGCTCGCGGCTGATTTCATCGAGGGCTCCAAAAGGTTCATCGAACATAAACACGCTTGGTTTCATGACGAGTGAACGAGCAAGTGAAGTTCTCATCTTCATTC
>CALPPJ020000248.1 GCA_943325425.2 Bifidobacterium breve
AACTCCAGCCTCTGGCCCATCCGTCCAGATCCAGTTTCCTTCAGTTGCAAGGTCGCTTGCCCCAATCCAGATATTTTCAGCATTGATATTTTGGGCAATGAAATCGTTTTCTTCTTCACTCGTAATGTTGACTAAATATCCAGTGGCACCATTGAAGGTTCGAACCTGGGCCGAACTTCGAGCGTTGACCCAAGTTATATTCGGTGAAGATATGTATTGATAGAAGTGTTCATTTATCGGATTGAAATACGTGTTTGGTTGGTTCACTGCCGCCGAAACACGAAGAGTGAATGGTCCACCATTGACTCCAGTCGATATCAGAAGTGTTGAGAGAGATGAGTTGACATCGCTTTGAGTTCCCGTAAAGGAGATTGACCGAAGTTGAGGAGAAAAGGAGTAACCGTATGCAGGAGTTAGGCCGCTGGTTGCCGTAAGTCGGAATGTTGTGTCAGCGTCTGGACCTACCAAATTCACACCGACGAGTAAAACCGTCGAAGGATCGAAGCCAGTGACGACAAAGTCGCCAGGATCTTGATCTTGAGTGTCGGGCAAGAAATGAATGTTGTCAGCTGCTGTGATGGGTTCTTCCGTGGCAAGCACAGGGTGGCTTATGCCCGTAAACCCACAGACGGCAACTGTCAAAGTGGTCAGTGCAAATATACGCTTTGCTCTCTTGGGAAGATTTCGCGCCATTTTTTCCTCCTATTTAGATTCAGCGGCTGAAGTGGGCAATGGCCTCGGTCATGATGTCAAAAGCCTCTTGGGCATTGACCGTCATCAACACGTCGCAATTGCCATCTTTGACTTCGCGAAGATCGCGTTCGTCAATCACGGTCATGCCGCGCGTGTGCGTGCCAGTCAACTCAATCACAACGTGTGAGGTCTTGCGGGTGAACAGATGCGGGTGCGTTAACACCAAAATCGCCAGCGGGTCATGAACTGCGCCGCCGTCCATTCCGTAGTGACGAGTCATATACATATTGGTGAAGAACTGCATGAGGTCACCGAGCACATTGGCCAACTGCCCGGGCATGGCTTTCACTTTGTCGATGCGTTCTTGGGTGGCGCGGAACTGGTGCGTGACATGAAGACCAGCCATGATGAGCGGTCCACCGTAGTTGTACACAATGTCGGCGGCTTCAGGGTCAACCCAAATGTTGAACTCAGCCGACGTGGTGCGATTACCAAATGTGCCGCCACCCATTAACGAAATACCGGCGATGCGATCACCTACATCGGGAGCAAGTCGCAATGCCATCGCGATGTTGGTGAGTGGCCCGGTTGGAACAAGCCACACACCTTCGGTCGCACGACAAGTTTCGATGATGTACTCAACTGCGTTCTCGCTATCAATCGTGCTGGTTGGTGCGGGAAGATCGGCTCCGTCAAGTCCACTTTCGCCGTGTACATACGTTGCATATTGCGGGGGAGCAACCAGCGGGCGAATCGCACCTTTATGTACAGGCACATCGAGACCCAACAGATCCTTCATCACGAGGGCGTTATAAGTCGTCGATTCAATTGGCGCATTGCCTGACACTGTGGTGATACCCAACAAGTCGGTGTGTCGCGCCGCTACAACAATCGCTAACGCGTCATCGTGACCCGGATCGCAATCGAGAATGATTTTGGGCTTGTCCATGATGTCCGCCTTAACGAAATAGTTGTTGATTACTTAATGAGCAATGTGCCAGTTTCGTCGAGACGAACTGCGCGTCCGACCCATTCGCCTTCACACATTGCCTTCACCGTGTCGGCGTCTTCGCTAATACCCCACGCACGATTGCCATTGGGCAACAAGCACGGGGCAATCGCGCGTTCGGGATTACCGTCACGATCGTGCATGACGGTGTAGCCCTCAATGGTTGCAGGGCCCTCTGATGTTCCAATGTCAACAACGGTGCGACGTGGCAATGCATCAATTTGATCTTGCGGGTACGCATGCTTGAAACCGTTCGTTGGCGGCATCGTTGAGTACACGCCAAACGCATGCTTGGTTGCGTAACCACCGTTACCCCATACCAAACCTTTTTCGCCAGGACGAGCGCGCAGTTCACCAACAACAGTTGCTACCGCATGCATAACGTAGTTGTTCCATGGTCCACCAGCAAAAGACAATCCGCCCGTGCGGGTGAGTTGACGATCGGTAGACAAACCAAGTGAAGCAGCACCTAGCTGCACAGCGGATGGGAAGCACGAATACAAATCAACAATGTCAATGTCGTTGATTGAAGTCTCGGCCAAGTCGAGCGCCATCTTGCCGCCCAACTTGACGGCAGGTGTGTCGGCAAAGGTGTCGCGTTCAGAAACATATTTGTGTTCGTGACAGTCGGTGCCAGCGATGGGGAATACCCACTTGTCTTTTGAGATACCCATACGTTCTGCAGCAGCCACTGAACACATAATGATTGCTGCCGATTGATCAACATCGTTGTTTGAGTTCATCACCTTGGTGTATGGCAAACCAATCATGCGGTTGCGTGGACCAGTAGTGATGATTTCTTCGGGAGTCATTGACTTGCGAATCCAGGCATACGGATTCGCTTCGGCAACTTTGCTGAAGTTTGACCACAGTTTGCCAAGGTGTTGATTGTGTTCGTCAACACTGCGACCAGACGCGGCGCGAATTGCTGTTTCAAAAATTGGATAGATCTGAATTGGGGCAACGATGCGACGTGACAATTCGTATTCGTGATTCATCACGAGCTCTTCACCCATGATGCGGGTGGGCTTCACATCTTCGGGAACAACTGGCCACGGCAATTCAATCTCGGCGGCGCGAGCGCGCTTGCGAGTACGTGATGTTTCGCCGCCACACAAAATCACCACATCAAAATCACCCGATTGAATTTCAAGAGCAGTTGCATTGATGAGCGATTGTGTACTGTTGCCGCCCATTGATGAAGCAACAGTTTCGCGAGTCGTGATGCCAAGTTCTTCAGCGATGTAGCGCGCGGGGTCGCGATAACGCCACGACAAGAAACTGACCACGCGAATCGAATCAGCATTCGGAACTGATGACAGTCCCGCATCTTTGGTGGCTTCACGAATTGCGTTGGCGATGAAGGGGACAGGGTCCAAAGCTTCGAGCGGGTTGTCGATGCGCTGTAACTGTTGGCCAACGCCAACAATCACCGGTGTGCGGGGGTCCAAACTCATCATTTCAACCTATCCAATAGCCCATGTGATCCATGAGATGAAAGAGCCTAAGATGAACGCCATGTCTAACGTGACGTCCTCTGGGCCACTTCGTAT
>CALPPJ020000249.1 GCA_943325425.2 Bifidobacterium breve
GTCGTGCCTCAGCCGTTACCCGACCCCATCGTGCGCGCTACTCCGGTTTCGAAAACCGAAGCTGGTCGCTTATGGAAGTACGAAACCCCAGATGCACCATTCACATTGTGGGTGCATCAAATAGACGGCACCGAAACGCTGCGTGCTCGCACCCGCGAGCTCACGTTATGTGGAGTTGGTGCAACCAATCTGTTGCACCGTGGCGAAGTGTGTTATCTCGCACCAGGCGAAGAGATAACGCTGGGCGGTAAAGCAACTCTTTTCCGAGTTACCGAAAACAACTAACTCATTCAACGACGACTGTTAACTACTAGCTCTTTTTGCGAATCTCCACGATGCGCTCTTGAGCATTATTGGCATCATCGCCTTTAGCGTCCAGCAACATTGATCGATCTTTCGCTGCTTCACGTTCGGCTTTTTCCGTGTCGACTCGAGCGATCGCTGCTTCTGCGCCATGTTCGTGGATGTACTCAGCCCATTCAACGAGTGCTTCGACCATTTCACTTTCGGGCACAACTGCCACGTTGCGACCCTTCACGAATAAGTGACCACGCTTGTTGCCAGCAGCGATACCAAGATCGGCTTCGCGCGCCTCGCCTGGACCATTCACGACACAACCCATCACCGCAACTTGCAAAGGAATCTTGCGGTCGCCGAAAGCTTTCATCGCGCGATTAGCAACATCGATCACGTCAATTTCGGCACGACCGCAACTGGGGCAGGCAATGAGATCAACATTCTTTCGTTCGCGAAGTCCGAGGGCTTCAAGTAATTGCCGTCCGGCACGAGCTTCTTCAACCGGATCAGCGGTGAGGCTGTAACGAATCGTGTCACCGATTCCTTCAAGTAAGAGTGCTGCAATTCCGGCTGTGGCCTTCAGCAAACCATTCGGCAACGGACCCGCTTCAGTCACGCCCAAGTGCAACGGATGATCAGTGACTTCGCTGAGTTGGCGATACGCCTCAACCATGAGCGGAACATTCGATGCCTTCACGCTGATCTTGATCTGATCAAAACCAACTTCATCGAAATAGGCAATCTCGCGCAACGCTGATTCAACCATTGCTTCTGGTGTGACCTTGCCGCCGTACTTGTCGTACAACTCGGGATCAAGAGAACCACCGTTAACTCCGATACGAATCGGAATACCACGATCTTTGGCTTCACTTGCGACGGCCTTGATGTGTTCGGGTCGACGAATATTGCCAGGGTTCAAACGCAAACCATGAACACCAGCTTCCATCGCGGCGAGTGCCATCTTGTACTGATGGTGAATGTCGGCGATGATCGGCACCGGTGAACGAGGCACAATTTGGGCAAGACCTTCAGCTGCTTCGATTTCGTTACAGGTGCAACGCACGATGTCGCAACCGGCAGCAGCGAGAGCGTAAATCTGTTGCAGGGTGCCTTCAACATCAGCGGTCTTGGTAATGGTCATTGACTGCACCGTGATAGGCGCTCCCCCACCAACGGGAACTTTGCCCACCATGATTTGACGAGTGGGGCGACGATTCGTGAGCGAGCCAGCAGAGGACGACATTGCTTACATTCTGTCAGTGTTTAGAACGGACGTGTGATATCGAGATATAAACCCGTGAAAGTTAAAAACAGCAGAGCGGTCAAAACCACGACCGTCACTGGCCACATTTTTTCCACATCGGCTCGGTAGACACGATTCTTGCGACTGCGAATTCGCTCATATGTTGCGATAGCGGCGTGACCACCGTCAAAGGGCAACAGTGGCAACAGGTTAAAGAGACCAACGAAAACGTTGATTGAAGCCAGCACTTCAAGGACCCCATACAAACCATCACGGTTGCCAATATCGCCCGCAACCTTGGTGATCCCGACAACTGTCGTCGGACGCTTCATGGGGTCAGCATTTTCATCAGTCAACTGAGTCCACTGATTCGCTGGATTGACGATCGTTCCAATGCCCGAGATCGTGCTGCCCATGCCATTCCATAAGTCGCTCGCAACATGACTCGATGCCGATAAAAGACCCAACTTGTCACGACCGTAACTATCGGTGCCGACTCCTAGGTATCCGATACCCGGGGTCTCATCAGTTGGATGCGGATCTAACACGACATTGACGGTCTTCACTGAACCGTCATCACCAGGACCTTTTTGTGCGAAGACAACCGTGATCTCGTCGCCGGCTTGCGATGAACGTACCACCGTCCGCAAGTCGTCCGACGATGCCAACTCAGTGCCATTTACCGACATGATTTCATCGCCGATTCCGATACCGGCAGCGGCTGCTGGAGAATCTTCAGTGATCGCATAAACCTGCACGACACCCGTGTCTTGATAGCGACCACCCGTGGTGTACACGAACATCATGATGACGACCGCGATAATGAGGTGCATTAACGAACCCGCAGTGATCACTAACAATCGCCATCGATACGGCTTTGCAGAATACGCGACCTCTTCATCGCCAGCCTCAACAGGATCAAGATTGTTCATGCCGACGATACGTACGAATGCACCAAGCGGTAAGGCACGAACTCCATACTCAACGCCATTGCGATGTGTGCTCCATATTTTCGGTCCAAAGCCCATGAAGAATTGCGTGCGCTTCATTCCGGCCCAACCGGCAGTGACAAAGTGACCGACTTCGTGCAAGAAAACCGAAATCAAAAGTCCGGCGACAAGTACCAAACTCCAAATGTTGCTCATGCCAAGCCAGATCAACAATGCAACAATGGCAATACCCGACAAGATCGCGACAGATTGGCGTGGTTCTTTGGGATCAGCACCAGGCTCGTCGACGGCCCCACCGGCCATCATTTCGTCTCGTAAAGATCGGTACAAAGTCATTGAGATAGCACCTTATGCGCTACTTCACGCCCTGTGCGGTCGGCCTCAATAATGTCTTCGCTTGAGAATGTGCCACTCGTCGCTACGTGACTTTGCAGCGAAGATTCAACAACGGCAGCGATATCAGGCCATTTCAATGTCCCCGCCAAAAAGGCCTCAACGGCGACTTCATTTGCAGCCGACAAAAAGGCCGGCGCAGTACCACCGGTGCGCCCTGCTTGATACGCCAATGACAAACAACGGAATGTTGAAGTATCTGGCGCGCCGAAATCAAGATGAGTCAAAGTCGACCAATCGATCCGACCAAATGGTGTTCCGATTCGGTTAGGGTGCGCGAGTGCGTAACCAATGGGCAAACGCATATCGGGCATACTCAACTGCGCCATGGTGCAACCATCAGTGAATTCGACCATCGAGTGAATCACCGA
>CALPPJ020000250.1 GCA_943325425.2 Bifidobacterium breve
CGAGGGTCGGAGAAATCTGGCACGGACTGTTGGTGCTCGTTGGAGTGACCCATACTGACACCGAGCAATCGGCCATCAAGTTGGCTGACAAGATTTGGAACTTGCGCATAATGAGCGATGCAGATGGTGTGATGAATCTGTCAGTGGCCGACACGACCCGCAATGTTTTAGTCGTGAGTCAATTCACGCTGTACGGCGACACCAATGGAGGTCGCCGACCCAGTTGGATCGCTGCAGCTAAACCCGAAGTTGCTGAACCCTTAGTGACCAAAGTGATTGATGAATTGCGGCGACTCGGAGCGCAAGTTCAAACTGGTCGCTTTCGTACCGATATGAAGGTGGCTCTAGTGAATAACGGTCCGGTCACCGTGACGATTGAGATTTAAGCGCGTGATTTTGAGCGGTTCAAAATGCCAACCAAGAAAATAAGGGCGATCAAGGCAACCCAAGGTTTGTCGCCTAAAGCCACATAAACAGTTTTTCCAGTGCGGATAGCGATGTTGTGTGAGATCACTTGTTGTTCGCTCACCCCAGTGCGGTCGTACACGCGACCTTCAGGATCAACAAAAGTACTGAAGCCAGTGGGCGACACCTGTACGACCCAACGACCAGTTTCAATTGCTCGCAATTTCGAGGAAGCGATTTGCTGCGACTGCAGAATGGTCCAGGTGTAACTGGAGCCGTTGGTGGGATTGATGATGAAACCAGCGCCGTCCTTGACGCCCTCGCGGGCACGACCCCCAAAGAAAACTTCCCACGAAATCACGACACCAATGCGCTCGTTTCCAACGGCGGTCGGAACATCAAGAATTGCTCGACCAGTTCCGGCCAATGCATCACGAGGAACTTGGTCAACGGGAGCTCCAAGGGATTTCAAGAACGAACGCATGGGCATGTATTCGCCAAACGGCACTCGACGAACTTTGTCGTAACGGTCAACAACTTCGGCCTTGCTCGTCACTATGACTTGAGCATTAGTGAAGTTTTCGCGGCTGACATCTTCGGTAATTCCCACCGCGAATGGTGCATTTAAGCGAGCCGCCTCGGCACCGATTTCTTGGGCTTCGATGCTGGAAGCAAAATCATCCACATCAATGACGTTCTCGGGCCACACCACTAAATCAATGGGATCAGCGGATTCATTGACGATTGTGCGGGTTGCCGTCAGGTGACGTTCGACGACGTCGCGTGGATTGGTGTTGATTGCTCGTGTTCCTTGTGGTCCGCCGCCCTGCACTGCCACAACACGGAAAGCGCGTCCAGTGTCAGATCCGCGCGGAGCAAAATAACTACCCACGAAAACAACGAAGCACAAGGCCCACAAAAGGCGACGATGCTGGCGATCAATTGACAAATCGCGGGGTCGCTTTGCAAGTAATGCTCCGACTTGCCAAGTGAGCCATGACAACAACATCACGCCACCAACAGAGGCAACATGATGTAAGGGTCCACCAACTTGCGAGATGCCCAAGGTAGCTAGCGGCACGCCTCCAAAAGGTATGCACATGCGTAGTACTTCAATCAGCATGTGTGCTGCTGGTGACAAGAAAAGAAATGAGCGCTTGTTGTCGCCACGGATAACGACGAGTGAAGCGAGTCCGTGAAGACTTGCATACAACGCGACTCCAACGACGTATCCGGGAGCTGTTAAAAACCACATCCATGCGAGCGCAGGAAAGAACCAACCCAAACCAAAAATGAAGCCAGTGGTGAATCGTTGACGAGCATTTGACGATGCAAGTTCAAGCGAGGTGAACATCGCAAGACCAATGAATGCCATTGGCCACCAGCCCCAAGGTGGCATTGATAATGCAACGAGCAGACCGGCCAGGAGCGAACGCAGATAACGCTGACTTCTTTTTCTTTGTGAACTCACGTAACTTCTTTGCGCAAGTAGTCAGCAAAGACGATGAGTCGTTGCTTTGTTGAGTGAGGTGGGTGACAAGCAAAAAGCGTCAAAGTTGCGGTTTCGGTTTGGTTGACAATCCAGGTTTCGGTGGGTTCAACAATCAGTTGTTCGGTCACGGCGTACACGAAAGTGCCGTCGCTTGTGGTGAGATAAATCTCATCGCCGGGAACGAGTAGATCGATATTGCGAAATGGCTTCTTCTTACTGACGCGGTGGCCGCCGAGCACAACATTGCCTACGTAGCCAGGCATCGCGGTCCCGGGCCAATAGCCGACTCCTTTATCAAGTGTCGGCATAGACATCCCTTGGTAAATGGTCTGAGCCACCATCAATGCCGGAATCACTATTTCACCGATCACGATTTCGGGTTCGATGGCATCTTCGGGAGGTAAAGGTTCGGGCACCGGTAGCGATGCGCCAGGTGCCAGAGTGGGCGGTCCGGCGTAGATCGTTGTCGTCGTCGTGCTGGTGCTCGTAGTTGTTGCTGCGACTGTGGTTGATGGTGCGAGTGAAGTTGACGTTGACTCGGTTGAAGTTTCATCGTTCGAACCGCAACCAGAAATAACCGCCGTCGAAAGCACGAATCCGATAACTACTGATGAAATAGTTGAACGAAAACGCACGTTCATCATTCTTGCAGGTGGTCTAGGAATTCTGTAGCGCTTTGGGCAGTTTTTTCAGCCTGGGCAACACATGCCGGAATTCCAATTCCACGCCAACTAGCCCCCGTGACAAAGATGCCGGGGGAATGTTGAGTCAGTGCAGATTCGACCGACTCAACATGTCTCATATGGCCGGGGCGATACTGAGGGAATGCCTCGGGCCAGCGAGTCACGCGGAACGAATCGGGAGTTAGCGAAGTCTGCGTATGGCGACTTACTTCATCAACGACTTGGCGAACGATACGCTCATCGTCCCATTCATGAATCAAATCTTGTGTCGGTGCTCCATCTCGGCCGAGTGAAACTCGAAGAATCATGGAGCCGTCACTCGGTTTCCAATGCTCCCATTTGTTGGAGCCAAATGATGCAGCGGTGACCCGGTCTTGATCGGGCTTCGGAACGAGATAGCCGCTCAGACCTGCCAACTTAGGCAAATCTGTTTCGACAGTTTTAATCGTGGCCATCACAACTGAGGCATGTTCGGTTGACCCGAGGAGAGTCGCCGCATCTTCGTTGAGAGAATTCAATAAGTGAGCCGAAGCGCGGGCCGGAGAAGCAATGATGACCGAGTCAGCCGTTATGGACGTTGTGGTTTCGCCACTCATTTCAACCAAGTAGCGAGAATTGGCACGAGAGAGGCCAAGAACGGTCGTCGATGTTGCGATGTGGCCACCAAGAG
>CALPPJ020000251.1 GCA_943325425.2 Bifidobacterium breve
GCATTCAGATTCTTGCCGAAGCCGGTCAAGCCGCTGGCAACACGGCACCACTCGTCGCCGCACAATGGTTCGGACAAGCCGCAAGCCTCGTGCAGGAAAGAACTCAACGTTGGGCCGAGTTATTGGCCCTCCAAGCTCGCTGGCTTTTCATCGCGTCACGGCCTGCTGAATCTGCATCAATAGCGATGCAGGCTCTCAAGGTTCTCGAAGCTGGTCCGTCTCGTTCGCGAACTTTGGCCGACACGGTTAACTGTCTCTACATTTCAGGGAAACTTAATTCGGCAATCTCAATCATTGACGAAGAAGAACAATCCGGTCGTGAAGTTTCTGTATCGCTGCTTGCTCAACGTTCTCATTTTTTGACAAATACTGGAAGAATTAGCGAGTCATCGTTTGCCCACGTTCCGCCTGGCGCATCCATGCCGATATCTGAACTCAGCGTTGTTCTATCTCATGATCTTCTCAATTCAAGGTTGTTGGTAGATCACTCCGTGGCAGAGGGCCATGCGAGATCGTTACAAGAAATCAAACATGGGGCAAACGTTCGCGCCAAGCAAGCAATTTCTGGAACCTTGGCTCTCGCCTACAATTCGCTTGGAGATATTTCTGCATCGCTTGCAGAAATACAAGAATTTGAAGTGCTCAATGAAAACAAACACACTCTGAGTATTGGTTGCCAAATTGAAGTTGCTAAAACATCGCTGCTTGCCTTTACCGGAAAATGGGATGAAGCGATAGCCCTTGCCGACGATGTGCTTTGGTACATGGACCATTACCGGACCAACATTTCAGAAGGGCTCATCAAATCACTCACTGCAGATCTGCTTCTTGAACGCGGAGATATTCGTCAGGCACGGGAATTGCTGTCGTCCGTCAACCCTCCGATTCAAACAATGCAATTCGTTTTGGCGAATTCATTCGACAAAGCAACGATTCGGTCCGGCAACTACAAGGAAGCCCGTCAATCTTTGGAGGATCGGGTGACCAAGTCTTTGCAAAGTGGGTTCGGTGATTCCATGATTGGAGCCCTCGACTTGCTCGTTGAAGTTTGCCTCCTGGACAACGACCGCTCAGCCGCACAAAAATGGGCTGTAGAGGCCGAGGCACTTGCGCAGGTATCACATTCAATACTTCGAAAAATTGTTGCATTGTTGTGTCGAGCCGAAGCATTCGAAAGTGTGGAAGCCGCTCTGCAAGCAATAGAAATAGGCAAGCGACATGATTTGATGTTGTATCTCGGTCGTGCTCATCTGTTAGCAGGCAGGTTTGGTGATGAGCCTCAGGTTCATCTTCATGCTGCATTCCAAATATTTGAACAGTTGCAGGCGGTTCCCTTCAAGCAGAAGACTGCCCAGCACATGCGTAGTCGCGGAATTGCAGCACCGCGCAAAATCATCGAGTCGGATAGTGGACTGACTGAATCTGAGACATCAATCGCTGGATTAGTTGCCCAAGGTTTCAGTAACAAAGAAATTGCGAATGCACTTCACTACAGCATCAAAACTGTTGAGGTGTACCTGACCCGCATTTATCAAAAGACCAATTGTCGATCACGCTTAGATCTGGCCCGTGCAATCAGTAACGGCGAAGTCATCCTCAATAACTAGCCATTCCCATTGTGCTTCTGGTGCAGAATCGTTGCGTATTCCGAAACCATTCTGCACCAGAAGCACGGGATTAGATGAGGATGGAGCGGTCGAATGAGGCGTGGCAGCCCAATGTGCCGTCAACGACTTGGGTGATTCCAAGATCAACAGCAACCGACGCCAACGAATACGCATCGTCAGCCGACAATCCACCGTGTTCTTGCAACATCCACAACATCTGCTCGGCCGCCATGCGCATTGCAGCATCAAGGTCGGCACCGAATCCGTGGGTCAACCAACGATTGTCATATTGCATGATCGGCGACGTGTTACCAATCTCCTTGAGCACCGTTACTTGAATCACCGCATTCAGCGAAGCCTCAATCGCGGTTCCGCACATCTCGCCATCACCTTGCGCGAAGTGTGGGTCGCCCACAAACAGGTTCGCTCCCGGAGCAAACACCGGATAACACATCGTTGCACCAGGCCCGAGACGCCAGTTGTCGACGTTGCCACCAAACACACTGGGCGGAATGGACGACAAGCGACCCGACTCTTGCGGTGCAACACCCATGACGCCAAAGTGTGGGCGCACGGGAACTTTCACATTGCGTGAAAACGGTTGACGCGGATTCTTTGATTCTTCGCTCAACACTCCGGGCAAGTCGTAGATCGGTCGCTCGGTGAAATCAAAAGCAAAACTCGGGCTTGCCGTTGATCCAAAACTGCTGTCAGTTGAATCATTCAGTCCATAGATCGTGACGCGCTCTTTACCGAACTTGTCATACAACAATCCCCAATTGGCTGCGAGGTTCGAGCCATACGGCAAACGCGGAACCATGCCAAGAATTCGAACGGCCAAAGTGTCGCCAGGTTCGGCACCACGCACATGAATTGGTCCCGTCAAAATATGTACGCCTGGTCCGCGAGTTGATTCGGGAATTGCTTTCCAGATTTCGCGGATGCCGTCATCCATCAACAGATCTGGTGCATCACCAGCATGATGGGTGATGGCTTCAATTTCGATGATGTCGCCATCGTTCACGGTGAGACACGGTGGTTGATCGCGATCGATATAACCCCAATAAACGGTTTCGGGAGTCGCCGCCAAACGATGAGTAGTTGGCTGAGTGAATTGCGAAAAGCTGTTTGATAGATCTAGGGGCATACTCACGAAATTACGAGCGCACTGTTACCTGAATGTTTCGTGATTGTGTTGACTCGTAGTCGATCGTGTTGCGCATTCAATTTCGAGTGAACAACTTTGTGCGATTGGGAAAACTCCACGGACACTTTCGAGCGATACTTCGCTCTCTGGTTCTATTGCGGCTTGCTCGCCTAGCGATACAGCCGAACGCATATGACGCCACGGGCCATGCGCACCAAGACCCAATAACGCCGAAGTTCCGTGCTGTGTTTCATGATCAAGAACCGAGAGTCCATCTACTTCAATGCGCTGGCGCAAAGTGATGTCACCCGACAATTCGTTCGATCGACCAAGCAAGAGCGACTCTGACAAATACATCCGTGATGTTGAGTGCGCGTCGACTTTGGTCAAAGAGCGATGACGACTGCCTTGAACACTGATGAGAGGTTCGGTGCACCAATCAAGCGATGAATTTTTGCCAAGTTGAATCGTTGTATTGAAATGCGACCA
>CALPPJ020000252.1 GCA_943325425.2 Bifidobacterium breve
GAAAGCGTCATGACAAAATTACTGATCACTCAGTCGAGTCGACGGAGATTTTCTTTGTACATCTTGGCTCGCGCTACATAAGAAGCTGCACCCAACTGAATGTCGGCTGCACGCGCCTTATCTAATTTGATAGTTGCTGGCGCGCCGACGGCCAACGCTCCACTTGGAACTTCTAGACCGTTTAACACCACCGAATTGGCCCCGACCACTGCACCCGTACGGACAATGACTCGGTGTAAAACGATTGAACCATTACCGATGAGCGAACCATCTTCGATCGTGCAACCTTCAAGATGCACAATGTGGCCGATCACGCAATCGTTACCCACAATTGTTGGAAACACGTGAGTGGTGTGAAGCACTGAACCATCTTGAATTGAAGTGCGCTCACCGATGATGATGTCACCGTCATCACCTCGCAACACCGCCCCTGGCCAAATTGAACTCTGGGCCCCGATTGTCACTGAACCAATAATCACGGCTTCAGGATGGATATAGGCATCAGGATGAATCGTTGGGGTGCGGTCACCCAGGGCGTAAATCGGCACTTGGTGAAATTACCAGCACAACTTCGGTTCAGGCGGACATGAACGCACCGATGTGCGTTCCCGATAGGGTTGGCAACCATGTCCCGCAGGATTGAAATCGAGTTAACAAGTTCACGCCCCGATGGGACCTGGACCTGGCGCGCCGCAGGTGCCCGCGAGCCCAAGGGAGTTCTTGACGGAACCCTCTTATCGCAGGGATCAAAGCCCGGAGATGTTGTCAAAGCCGAAGCAGACTTCGACATTGACGGAATCACGATCGTCAGCATCACCCAAGGCCGCGTCAAAGTTGACAAAGTTGAAAAAATCACGCTCGTCGGAAACGACAAGCCCTTTGAAGCGGTGACTCAACAACTCGCCAAGAAAGATCGTGGTGACCGTCGCGATCGCGGTGATCGTCGTGATCGTCCCGCACGTGGTGACCGTCCCGGTCGCGGCGATGGCACTGGCCGAGACAATGATCGTCGTCCTCGTCGCGATAACGCTGCTGGCGCCGACAAGCCCCGCGGACCGCGTCGTCCCCATTTCGAGACTCCCCCCGAATTGCCCCAACGCCCCAAAGCCAAGCGTTTAAAGGCTGGTTCAACCAATCGCAAAGCAGTTTTGTCTGAGCTTCCCGAAGATCAGCGTCCCATTGCCGAACTGGCTCTGCAAGGTATGCAGACCGTTCGTCAGCGTCTCAAAGACGCTAATGCTGCCCTTACCGCCGAAGGTAAGCCAACCATGCCCGAGCAAAGCGTCTTGCAGATGGCCGAGAATCTTCTCCCCCGTCTTCGCGTCGCCGATTGGCTCGACCGTGCCGAAGCCGCTCGCAAAGATCTGGCCGAACTTGACTTGCGCGATCTTCGCAGCGTTGTTGCTGCGGCTAACGACCCAGTGATTGAACGAGCCGAAAACTGTCGTGAACTCGTTGCCGAATTGCGGGCTGGGCTCACTGCCCGCGCCGATCAGGAACAGCAGAATTGGCTCGAAGATATTGATGCTGCGCTTGGCGTCGGACGTATTGTTCGTGCGCTCAAGTTGGCCGGTCAACCTCCGAAGGCTGGAGCCATATTCCCCGACGAACTCGGACGTCGACTAGCTGAAGCCACTTCGCAGAGCCTCGTGGCTGACGCTTTGGCCGATCGTTGGATTGCAGTTCTAGAAGCAGTCGCCTTTGCGCCCATCCGCGCTCAGGTGACCGTCACCTCAAAGCCTGAGACAATTACTCCCGATTTGGCCAAGACCGTTGAACGTTTGGGTGCATTACTGCCCCAGATCGCAGCCAGCCTTGGTATTGCCGTTGCCTCAACGAATCACGCGCCAAAGCCACTACGCGCCGTTCGTCCTCCGGCCAAGAAGTTGCCGCCCAAGCCGCCGACTGCCCCCAAGGCCGCCGCCGCCGTTGAAACGCCAACTGAAACAGCCAATGAAGCAGTCGTTGAGGCTGTCGTCGCCGAAGCTGTAATCACTGAAGTTGTAGTCACCGAGCTACCCGTTGAAGCACCCGCCGAATCGACCCCTGAAGTCGCCGAAGCACCGGTCGCTGAGACAACAACAACTGACGAGGGTTAGTCCCGAGCGGTTCGCTCCCGCTACGGTCAAAGGTATGAGCGACTCAACACCAAACGACATCGTCACGTACAGCACCGAAGGCCGAGTGGGAATCATCACCCTCAACCGCCCTGACGCGCGCAACGCGATTAACGGCGATGTGGCCCGTGGTCTTGAAGCAGCCATCGATCAATTAGAAGCTGACGATGAAGTTTGGGTTGGCATTCTGACCGCAAACACAGAAGGTCAAGAGCGCCCCGTCTTTTGCGCCGGCGCTGACCTCAAAGCCATTAACTCAGGCCAAGCCGGAGATCTCAATACCAAGCGCGGCGGATTTGCTGGGTTTGTTTACCGTGAACGACGCAAGCCCATCATCGTTGCTGTTGACGGACTTGCCACCGCAGGTGGATGCGAAATTGTTTTGGCTGCCGATCTCGTGATCGCCACTACTCGATCATCATTTGGACTAGCCGAAGTCAAGCGCAATCTCATCGCGGGAGCAGGCGGACTCTTCCGCCTGCCGCGAGCAATCGGGCAGGCGGCCGCCATGGAAGCAATTCTCACGGGAGACCCGATTCCCGCCGAGCGTGCGTACCACCTCGGATTAGTTTCGCGTTTAGTTGCTCCCGGCGAGGCCATGAATGAAGCCCGCAAGTTGGCCGCGCAGATTGCCACGAGCGCACCGTTGGCGGTTTACGCCAGCCGTCAAGTGGTTTTAGCCGCGGCGTATCAAACCGATGACGAGTTGAAAAAACTCACTAATACTTTGTTCGCTCAAGTGATGTCCTCAGAAGACACCAAAGAGGGTTTGACTGCCTTCATCGAAAAGCGCACTCCGAATTGGACCGGTAAGTAACTCGAAATGTATTGCTGAATCGCTTACTGATTCAGCCGTCGCGACACAAGAATTTTTCGTGCGACAATTCCGGCGCGCTCATACAAGTTTTTAGTTTCGCGGTCTCCAGGTAGAGCATTACCTTCAATGGCAACACATCCCAAGTTTGTTGCGTGTTCAATGGCCTGTCGTAGCAATGCATCACCAAAACCGAGTTCACGAGCTTGCTCAGTGACGTACACCCGTTCCACAGAACACACCAGACCGTGTTGTGGAACATCGTCGAAAACGCACCGCAGAAACCCGACGATATGTTCATCGATGGTTC
>CALPPJ020000253.1 GCA_943325425.2 Bifidobacterium breve
ACTTTGGCCTTGAGCGCGGCCCATGACCAAGAATCAATACTGAAAGCCGCGATGCAGATTGTGCTCGCCGAAGGTGTGAGTGTCTTGAGTTTTGGTCGAGTCGCAAAAGAGTTGGAAATCAGCGACCGAATGGTTGTCTACTACTTTCCAACGAAGGCCGATCTCGTAGCTGCAGCGGTCGTCGCAGTTGGTGCGGATTTGCAAGTCATGCTGGAAAAAGCTTTCGGCTCAGAACCCCTTGATGCTCAGGAGTTAATGCGGAGAGCATGGCCGGTTTTGTCGTTAAAGAAGGCGCAACCGATGTTTAACGGATTCTTTGAAATTATCGGTTTAGCCAGCGCTGGGCAGTCGCCCTACGCTGAACTAGCGCCAGTTCTGTTGAACGGTTGGATTGATTGGTTGGCCGAAAGAGTGAAGGCGCCCTCGAAAAAACGCTGTCGCGAAATTGCGGCCAGCGTTGTCGCTCAGATTGACGGACTGTTGATGATTAGGCGAATTAGCGGTACTCAGATAGCTAACGCGGCTGCACACGAACTCGGAATTGCCTGAGTATCAACGAAACTCAGGCAATTCGCACTAGTCACGTCCTTTTTGAAAATCAAGGTGTCGTCCCCGCATCGACGGTGGAATCGTCGGTAATGCCGCAGACGTCGGTGCTGTATTTCTCAATGACCTCGCCGGCCTCAGTGACCTTGGGATCCATAATGATCTCCATGACTTTGGTCATGGCTTCAGGATCGTTTTCGTCGACACCTTCCATTTCGGTCAGCACCGGAACTAGGACTTTCAGCGCATCGCGCAGTTCATCATTGGGAGCGGAATCAATCAGTTCATTCATTGCCGCGATCGCAGTGGCGTCGAAATTTTCAAGATCGTCCATGTTGGCGACCTTGGCGCAAAACTGTTCGTCGGTGAGTTGTGCCCCCGATGAACTGCCGTCGTCTCCGCAGGCAATGAGAACGACCGGACTGCACAGGATGAAACCGAGGAAAAACTTGGGAAATCTGCTCATGGGCTCATCGTATGAATTGGTTTAGGTCAGCGGGGTTGTTTTCGCCATGTTTGGGTGAATTGATGACGAAAAGCATGATTTGTCCGCTAAAAGACAGAGATTTAGTGGGCGGTGTTCTATCGTTTAACCCTTGTGACTACTAAACCGAACGCCGCCTTCTCCATCGCACTTGACTGCCAGCTTGACAATGTCCCCGGCACACTTGGCCGTCTCTGCACAGCAATCGGAGAAGTAGGAGGAAACATCGGTGCCCTTGACGGATTTGATGTCCGTGGTCCGATTCTTCGTCGCAGTGTGGTTGTCCACTGTCGCGATGAAGAACATCAGGGTCGCATCGTTGATGCAGTACGCAAGCTTTCGGGCGTGACTTTGCTCGACTGGTGGGACCGTACCTTCAAGATGCACGAGGCCGGAAAGATCGAAGTTATTTCCACGGCTCCTGTCAACGACAGAGACGATTTGTCAATGGCGTATACGCCTGGTGTTGCTCGTGTTTGCACGGCGATTGAGAATGATCCAGGTTTGTCACACGAATACACCATTCGTAAGAACACCGTTGCCATCGTCAGCAACGGAACCGCAGTGCTCGGTCTCGGAGACATCGGTCCCGAAGGCGCCATGCCCGTCATGGAAGGTAAAGCACTTCTTTTCAAGGAGTTCGGTGGAGTTGACGGTTTCCCGATTTGTATTAATGCCCGTACTGCCGATGAAGTTGTTGACTTCGTGCAGCGCATCGCTCCGACATTTGGTGGAATCAACCTTGAAGACATCAAGGCACCCGAGTGTTTTGAAATTGAAGAGCGCCTTCGTGCCAGTCTTGACATCCCGGTCTTTCACGATGACCAGCACGGCACTGCAGTCGTCACCTTGGCGGCATTGTGGAATTCGCTGAAAATCACTGGTAAGAAAATGGAAGACCTCACCGTGGTGATCGCTGGAGTTGGCGCTGCTGGTGTTGCGATCGGCAAGATTTTGTTGAACGCTGGTGTGGGCGACGTCATCGGTTGCGACCGTGTTGGTGCCATCTATACGGGCCGAAGTGAAATGAACTCGGCTAAAGAATGGTTTGCCAATAATACGAACCGCTCGCGCCGCATGGGATCAATTAGCGACATCATGAAGGGCTCGGACGTCTTTGTTGGTGTGAGCGGACCTGATCTGATTACTGCTGCCGATATTCGCTCAATGGCTAAGGATCCCATTGTGTTCGCAATGGCTAACCCGAATCCCGAAATCCGTCCCGAACAGGCCGATGGACTTGCTGCGGTGATGGCTACTGGTCGAAGTGACTACCCGAACCAAATCAATAACGTTTTGGCTTTCCCCGGAATTTTCCGTGGAGCACTTGATGCTCATGCCACCGACATCACCGAAGGTATGAAGTTGGCTGCAGCAATCGCAATCGCCGAGTCGGTCACCGATGCGCAGTTGAAGCCCGAGTTTGTGGTGCCATCAGTTTTTGACCGAACAATTGTTGAGCGCGTCGCTCCTGCAGTAGCTGCTGCGGCAGTTGCTGACGGTGTGATTCGCAAGCGTTAATTCGCCCACACACTTGATGCGCCGGAATGACCGGTGCGATACGTCCAAAACATTGCGAGCAGAGCCAGAATTCCGCTCATTACCTTCAGAGAGATAACCAGTTTTGGTCGTGCCCATGAAGGTGAGCGTCGACTGATGTACCAGAGTGCGCTGACCGCAATAAATAGGCCGAGAATGAAAATGCGGGCTTGGTCGCCGAGTGCGGCGTGGTCGCGAAGGGTTTGCGGAATCGCCATTCCGGTTGACTCAAATTTGTTTTCGAGTGTCTCGCCAGTTTCGGTAGCGACAATGGTCGACACCAAACCGATTCCGGTGAGCACCCACAAAGTTGTCGCGAAACGGGTCAACAAGTTTGAACGCGTGAGAACGACGAGGGTCAAGATCGCTGCAGTCGGAATGAGCACAACCGGCAGGTGAACGATGAGGGCGTGGAATGGGGGTGCTGCAATCATGATGTGGTGGCGATCCTGAGGTAGGTGAGTAAAGCGTTGACGTCGGCAGGTGCGAGATTTGGAAAAGCGGGAATGATGCCACGGCCACTAGCGATGATTAATTTCAACGCCTGGTCGTTGTAAGTTGCCATCTTGACCGAGTCGATTGGGGGAGTACCTTTGCTCGGGTTGCCTTCAAGGGCGACACCATGGCAACGAGCGCAGGCGGTTTGAGACACCATCGCGCCAGGTGAAT
>CALPPJ020000254.1 GCA_943325425.2 Bifidobacterium breve
CATCGGGTCCGAGATACTGAGCGTTACCACGAGCATCTGAACGGTTCATGTGTACGAATGCAGCATCGAGACGAATCGCTGGAACCGCAAGCAGTTCTTCACCGTCGGCATATGGTGACTTCACCGTTTTGAGCGATGGATTGACATCCATGACGCCGCTACCGAGACCGGCGCGAGTAGGCAAGAACGGCAAACGCAACGAGCCAGCAAACAAAGCCCATTGCAACATGCCTTCGTCCCATTCGGTTGGCTCGGGAATTGTTGCATTCTGACGCGCCAGACGGAAATGAGGTTCGAGCGGAATGGAGTCAAGTGAAACAAACGCGTAGATCAGTTTCTTTACTTTGCCGGCTGCACATAACAAGCCCACATCGGGGCCGCCATACGAAACAACAGTGAGGTCGGTGATATCTGAACGAAGAAGTGAACGCACCAAACTCATCGGCTTACGGCGGCTTCCCCAGCCACCAATACCGAGAGTCATTCCACTTTGAAGTGTGGCGACTGCTTGATCTTCGGTGATGATTTTGCTACGTGGCTCAGACATCTCAGTTGCCATCTTTCTTGTTCTTCTTGTCGGTGCCCGCGAAATCATCACGCAATTCGTCAGCGACACCAGTCAGATTGAGCTCGAATGTAAAACCTTGTTCAAAGCGGTAGCTGCGCTTGACATCCCACAAGTCAATGCCATTCAAACTTTCTTTGGCGGCACGAATGACAGTCGGGTGTTTGTCGGCGATGCTTTCTGCGACCTTCATCGCGGCGTCACGAAGTTCGGCGCGTGGCACGACTTGCAAAACGCTGCCAAAGGCATGGAGTTCGGCGGCCGTTGCGGTGGCTGATGTGTAGACCATGGCGCGCATCTTGTGTTGGGGAACGAGGCGAGCCAAGTGTGTGGCCGCGCCAAGTGCTCCGCGGTCAACCTCGGGCAGACCGAAGAACGCGTCATCGCTGGCAATGATGATGTCGCTATTGCCAACGAGGCCGATGCCGCCGCCGACACAAAAACCAGCAACGGCAGTGATCACGGGAACGGGGCAGTCGTAAACGGCGGCAAAGGCGGCGTAGCAACCCTTGTTCGCGCCGATTAACGCATCGAAACCTTGGGTGTTCTGCATCTCTTTGATGTCAACTCCGGCGTTGAAGCCACGGCCCTCAGCGCGCAGGACGACGACGCGTACCTTTTTGTCGCGACCCAAGGCCGTGATGGTGTCGGCGACCTCAAACCACTCAGCCACCGTCAGGGCGTTAACGGGAGGACAGTCCATGATGACCTCGGCAATGCCGCGGTCGTTGATATTTGAAGAAATTCCCACGGGTTGAGCGTACTCGCCATCTGACGATGCGTCAGAAACGAGCGAGGACTTCCCACTAAGGTTCGTCGTGTGGCAATCACAATTGACTTTTCTGGACAAGTAGCCCTCATTACGGGTGGCACCAAGGGTGTGGGCAGGGGGATTGCACAACGATTTGCCGATGCAGGGGCACAAGTCGTCGTGTGCGCTCGTTCAATACCCGATGATCTGCCCAAGGACTGGGCGGCTTATCCAGTCGACCTACGCGATGCCGACCAGGCAACTGCTGTGATTGATCAGATCGTCGACCGGTTTGGTCACATCGACATCTTGGTCAATAATGCCGGAGGAAGTCCTCCTTCTGACACTTCAACGGCCTCTGCCAATTTTGCGCAAAAGATTGTGGCGGTCAATTTGTTCTCGGCGATGTGGTGCAGTCAGGCCGCCAATCGCCACATGCAAAATCAACCAAACGGTGGCTCAATCGTGAACATCGGAAGTGTCTCGGCCGAACGTCCTGCGCCGACCGTGGCTGCGTATGGCGCGGCGAAAGCCGCACTTGCGAATTACACGCGCACGACTGGTCAAGAGTGGTTACCAAAAGTGCGTGTCAATTTAGTGACCGTCGGAATGGTGCGAACAGAATTAGCACACCTGCATTACGGAGACGAAGAAGGTGTGCGTCGCACCGGTGCACAAATTCCGATTGGACGTTTGGCTCAACCAGCCGAGATTGGTGACGTGTGCGTGTACTTATCGTCGTCGATGGCGTCGTATGTGAGCGGTGCATCAATTGAAGCCCATGGTGGCGGAGATTGGCCGCCATTTTTGGATACTCCATTTCGTGATACCGGAAAGTAAATCCAATGGCTGATCAACCGTGGTGGCGTAACGCAGTCATTTACCAGGTGTATGTACGTTCATTCGCTGATGGCAATGGCGACGGTGCTGGTGACCTCATTGGTTTGCTTGATCATCTTGAATACATAGCTTCGCTCGGTGTTGATGGCATTTGGCTCAACCCGTGCTATCCGTCGCCTCAAATGGATCACGGTTATGACGTGTCGGACTATTTCGATATTGAGCCCGCATATGGCGATCTCGAGATCTTTGATCAACTCATGAAGCGGGCGAACAAACTTGGTTTACGCATTTTGATGGATGTAGTTCCGAACCACTGCAGTGATCAACATGCTTGGTTTACTGAAGCAATAGCAGCTGGACGCGGCAGTAAACAGCGCGACAGATTTTGGTTTCGCGATGGCCAAGGTGCCGATGGTGAATTACCGCCAAATAATTGGAAAGCGGTTTTTGGTGGCGGCGCGTGGTCACGTATTACTGAACCAGATGGAACACCAGGCCAGTGGTATCTGCATACGTTCACGCCCTGGCAACCCGATTTTAATTGGCTCAATGAAGATGTTGTTGATTACTTCGACCGTATGTTGCGCTTCTGGTTTGATCGAGGAGTCGATGGCTTCAGAGTTGATGCAGTGACCGTTGTGGGTAAACATCCTGACCTTCCCGATGCTCCGACGATTGCTGGTGCAGTTGCCGAAACTGATGCATGGGCCTTTAATCCATATACAGTCTTTTGGCCTTCGGCTCATGATGCATGGCGTCATTGGCGCGAAGTGACCAATCAGTACGAACGAGATCATCCCGGTCGCGAGTTGGTGACAGTGTCAGAGGCGTACACGCCAGGCAAACCAGATTTACTCTTGCGTTACGTAGAACCAGATCAGTTTCATCAGTCATTTACTTTCGACTTGTTATTGAGTCCTTGGAATGCATTGAGTTTTCATAAAGCCGCAGCGCGTTCGTACCAAGCGCTACATGATGCTGGCGCAACGCTCACGTGGGCCTTAAACAATCACGATGCCCACCGTGTGGTGACTCGTTACGGCCGTGCAGATGCCCACCTGATGTCATCGTGGA
>CALPPJ020000255.1 GCA_943325425.2 Bifidobacterium breve
GGATTAAGGGCACCAAAGACGGCAAGTCTCGCGAGGTGTATTTGTATCACGTGGTAGATAACCAAGAAACAATGGGGGATTGGGGTTGTCAAGCCGTGTTGTGGCAAACCGCAATCTGCCCAGTGGTTGCTCTCGAACTCATTGCCTGTGGTGTGTGGAAACACTCTGGGGTTCGCGGACCCGAAGCATTTGATGCAGTTCCGTATCTCAATTTGCTTACCGAATATGGAGCACCACATGGAATGGTTGAGATGGGCGAAGGCCGATGGCCATCACCGACTCGCTCCGATGATCCGGGTTGGTCACGTCCGGTTCGCAATTCAACAACGGCGTAAAGTTACTTCGTACCTTCAAGTTCGTAGAGCAACACATTGCCGCCTCGACGTACCCAAAGTCCAGACCCTGCTTGAGTAAAAAACGGATCAAGTAATTCGCGATACCAATCACCAGGACGTTGATGAACTTCCATGTCGGTTGATGATGGATCAACGATTATGTGGAAATCAAGCAGTGTCGGAACTTCGAGGTAGAGAACATGGCGAGTTGCGGCAGCAATGTTTTTGATTGCAGATTCAACCGCTTTGTCGTCGGGGTATTGCAAGACACCATGACAGATCACGAGATCAAAGGCCCGCGGTGGAGTCCAATGCGAAATATCACGAAGTTGATGCCCAAATTTTTTGCAGGCATATTCGCTGACATCCGTTGACGTCACGCGAACATTCGGAAAGTTTTCGCGATACCAATCGCGCCAGAGCCCAGGTCCGGCACCAATATCAAGCACAGACTTAGGAGCAACTCCCCACCAGGCGCACATGTTGTGAACTGCGGATCCGAGTTGGGCGATGCGCTTTTTGTCGTGCACTCCACCGCGCCCATAGAAACGTTTGTAATAGTCAGCGTTGAATTGACTCATGAGCCATTGAGTAATTTCAACAATATGCGCCTGAACTCGACGGTGTGACGGTCTGAGCGAATGTGCACTTGACCACGATCAAGAGGAACACTCTTGTCGGCAAGGAATTCAATGACCTTTAAGTCTTCAACAAAGATGCGATTCTCATAATCAATGGCGGCTTGAAAATCTTCCGGCGTGTGACAGTCGTTGCGGAGCATCACAATGTGCGCCCGCGTGGTATCAGCATTGACTGGTTGACACCAAAAGACAATTGCATTGATCATTCCCGTTGTCGGAATCTCTAGTCGCAAGTTGGCAGTGAATGGAACGCGATAGTCATAGCGCATGAAACGCTCTTGAACTAACGGGTGTTCGCCTGTCGCAACTAACGGGTCCTCATGATTTTCAATGAGGTGCGGGTACTTGACAACAAATCCCCAACCGTCTTCGCCGCGCTCGGTGGTGTAATCGGTGACAAGTAAATCTTTGTCAGATCCGAATGTGCCGGCATGAACAAATGGAAAGTGCGAGAAGTCAAGGAAGTTGTCAACGGCCTGCGCCGCGCCTGCTTTGAAATCAACTGGTGGCATCCAGACGTGTGCAAGTGACTCGTCATCCCATTCAGGAATTTCCAAAATGTCGGTGAGAGGTTCAAGTGGAGAAACCCAAATGAGGTCGTACTTTTCCTGAACAAACGGAGCGGTGAGTTGGGCGGGAGGCAACGTTGCATCCGCGCCAAGTGCGGGCACGTGGGCGCACTTACCGTTGGGTCCAAATTGCCAGCCGTGATACGGACACTGAATATTTGAGCCAACAACGATCCCGTCAGAGAGTCGCGCGTAACGATGCGGACACACATCGGCGAATACTTTGACCTGTCCATCAAGTCGAACAACGACGTAAGGGTCGCCGACTAATTCAATACGAGTTGGATTTTCTGTAAACGAATCAATTCGTCCGATCGGGTGCCAAACATGTTTAAGTTCGGGGGAGACGTTGGAAATTGATGTCATAGAACTAGATGTCATCGCTCTTCTCGTTCGTAGGGCACACCAAGTGCTGCTGGTGCTCCTAGTTTGCGATGCGCAAAACGACTTGAGACGAGAACAAGGACCACAATGGTCATGACAAAGGGCAGGGCATCAAGAATGTCGCCACTGATTTGTACATTGCGAGCCTTCAAAGTGCTGCCAAGTGATTGCAACGCACCAAAGAGGTATGCACCTAACAGTGTCAAACTTGGGCGCCAAAATCCGAAGATAACGAGCGCAATGGCGATCCATCCTGCACCCTTGGTCATTCCGTCGACCCAGGTCGGAACGATGGCGAGGCTGTAGAACACTCCACCAATTCCGGCAAGCGCTCCACCAAAAATCGTGTGCAGGTAGCGATATTTCACGACGCTGATTCCCATGGCGTCAGCTGTCTGTGGAGATTCACCGACGGCTCGAAGTTGCAAACCAATACGCGTGTGGAACAGATAAATCGTCGCCAAGATGGCGAGGACCCACGAAGCGTAGGTGAGCACGGTTTGGTTGAAAATTATTGGTCCAAGAATCGGAGTATCGGCGAGACCAAAAGCATCGAGTCGACGAATTTGTCGCGTGGCGGGGTTTTCGGCAACTCCCCAAATGTTGGCGAAGTAACTTGATAAACCAACTGCGCCGGCGAAGATTGTGATTGCAAGACCAGCAACGGTTTGGTTGGTTTTTAATGTGACGCACAAGAACGCAAGAAGAGCAGAAGTGATACCACCGGCAATCATGCCAATGATGATTGACATTAAGACCGTGAACCATGCACTGCCGCCAACGTGCTGCGAAGCCCACGCACCGCTGACGCCACCGAGCAACATCGTGCCCTCAACGCCGAGGTTAAGTACGCCACTGCGCTCGGTAAAGATCCCACCAAGTGCCGCGAAGAAAAGCGGAGTTCCATAAAAAATCGCTGAAGCGATAATGATGATAAAGAGGTTGCTGTTCATGCTGGCACTACTTTTTCAACTCGTCGGTTTGCTTTGATGCGGTACTTCACCAAAATCTCTCCGGCTACTGCTGTGAAGAGAATGAGGCCTTGTAATGTTCCGACGAGACCGCTCGGAAAGTCAGGCCCCTGCAATGCAAAGCCTGCGTTAGTGAGGCCGCCAATCAATACGGCGACAACAATGGTTGAAAGTGGGTTGAGTCGAGCGAGAGCGGCAACAACAATGCCGGTGTAGCCGTAACCCGACATTTGAAGACCTTTCGCGTCAAGCAGTTCACGGAAGTTGCCGACGTCGGCGGCACCTCCAAGACCAGCAAGTGCACCAGATAATGCCAACACCAA
>CALPPJ020000256.1 GCA_943325425.2 Bifidobacterium breve
GTGCCGGAATGGAATGGGGTTTCCCGCGAGAACTCGATCTTGCTGGCGTCTGTTCGTTGCTCGCAAAACAACCACTGTTATTCCAACCCGGAAGCGAATGGAACTATTCAACATCCATTGACGTATTGGGACGAGTTGTTGAAGTCATCAGTGGGCAACGTTTAGGTGATTTTTTACATGATCGAATTTTCGCTCCGCTCGGGATGACCGACACTGCGTTCTATTGTCCCGAAGAAAAAGCTGATCGTTTATCGGCGTTGTATCTCGCGCATCCCAAAACACGTCTCGCTAAACGTGGCGATGCTGCCGATCGTGGAACGAATAAGTTGCCCGCGGCCGATGGTGGCGGCGGAGGTTTAGTGTCAACAATGCCCGATTATGTGCGCTTCGCTGAAATGTTGCGCCGTGGTGGCGAATTCAACGGTGCGCGTTTGTTGTCACCGCGAACAGTGCAGTACATGGCGAGTAATCATTTGCCAGGCAACGCCGATCTCACCGAGTATGGTCGTCCGCTACATGCCGAAACCGATTACGACGGTGTCGGTTTTGGTCTCGGAATGAGTGTCACTCTTGATCCAGTAGCAACGAAAACCGCTGGATCAGTAGGCGACTTTGGATGGGGTGGCGCAGCCAGCACGTGGTTCATGGTCGATCCTGTTGAAGACATCACGTTGACCTTCATGACTCAACTCATGCCTTCGGGTACTCACCCATTTAGATCGCAGTTGAAACAGTTGGTGCATCAGGCCTTAGTTGACTGACGGGTACGCTTGAGGCAGAGGTGAGCACATGTTTCAACCAATGCCCAAAGATGCGCGAATTTATGTAGCAGGTCACGGTGGACTTGTGGGCAGTGCGGTCGTCCGTCGACTTCAGGCTGGCGGTTTCACCAACATTCTCACGGCCACACGCGCACAACTTGATCTACGCGATCAAGGTGCAGTGAATACGTGGTTCGAACACAACCGACCCGATTATGTGTTCTTGGTTGCAGGAACCGTTGGCGGCATTTTGGCCAACAGCACTCGACCCGCCGAATTCATTTACGACAATCTCATGATTCATGGAACCGTTGTCGATGCCAGCCATCGCGTTGGGGTCACCAAATTGTTGTATCTCGGTAGCTCGTGCATCTATCCACGTCATGCAACTCAGCCAATCACCGAAGAACAATTGCTGATGGGTCCACTCGAGCCGACGAACGAATGGTATGCAATAGCCAAGATCGCCGGTATCAAGTTGTGCCAGGCGTACCGCCGTCAATACGGCAGCGATTTCATTTCAGCGATGCCCACCAACTTGTACGGACCCGAAGACAACTTCGACTTATCATCGAGCCATGTGTTGCCAGCACTCATTCGTAAATTTCATGACGCCAAGCAAAGCGGTGGCAAAGATGTTGAGATCTGGGGAACGGGTAGCCCGATGCGTGAGTTCTTACACGTTGACGACCTGGCCGATGCGTGTGTGTTTTTGATTGAGAACTACAGCGACGATATGCACATCAACGTCGGAACCGGCGTCGACCTCAGCATCCGCGAGTTAGCAGAAAAAGTTCGTGATGTTGTGTACCCGGCCGCTGAGCTTCGTTTTGACACATCAAAGCCCGATGGAACGCCGCGAAAGGTTCTCGACGTGAGTCGTTTGAACAACTTAGGTTGGTCGCCGAGTTACACGCTTGATAGTGGACTCGCTAGCACCTATCAGTGGTTCTTAGATCAGCAAGACAGTCATACCGCAATGCGCGGAATGAAGCAGTAAGACCTAGTTCACCTGACGGGTGTGATTGACCCAATAGGGTTCGCGCAACTTGAACTTTTGTAATTTGCCCGTGGCTGTGCGGGCGAGTTCGTTTCTGAACTCAATGCGCTTTGGACATTTGTAGCCAGCGAGTTTCGTTTTGACGTATGCAATCAGTTCATCTTCGGTGAGGGTCGAAGTTGGATTTTTCACAACGAGAGCCATCACTAACTCACCCCATTTTTCATCGGGAACGCCAATAACTGCAACCTCGTTGACATCGGGGTGACCAAATACGGCATCTTCTACTTCAATTGATGAAACGTTCTCGCCACCCGAAATGATGACGTCTTTTTTGCGATCACTAATGGCTAAGTAATGATCGGCATCAATGTCACCACCATCGCCAGTATGGAACCACTCAACACCGCCGGCGTCATCGCTTGCAGAATGAATGGCGTCAGCGGTGGCTTCAGGTTGATCCCAGTAACCCTGCATGATCACGTTCCCACGTGCGAGAACTTCACCCTGATCAGAGATACGTAACTCAACTCCGAGTGCGGGCGAACCGGCACGAGAAAGTTTTTGAGCACGTTCGGCCGAAGTGAGTGCATCGAATTCTTCACGAGTGCGATTCATCGTGAGGAATGGTGAGGTTTCGGTGAGACCGTACAACTGAATGAATTCCCAACCGAGTTCAGTTTCCATGCGCTCAATAGTTTTCGTCGGCGGCGGGGCGCCGGCAACAACCATGCGCACGCGATTGCGACCAGGAATTGGTCCGTCCCAATTTGCCGCAGCATCAAGAACCATGTTCACCACTGCAGGTGCACCACACAACATGGTGACGCCGTGCTCTTCAATGCGTCGAAGGATTTCGGCGCCATCAACTTTGCGCAAGATGATGTGGCGACCACCCATGCCAGTGACGGCGTACACCATGCCCCAACCATTGCAATGAAATTGCGGAAGCGTGTGCAAGTAAACATCGCGATCGTTGACACCCATCTGCCAACCGAAAGTTGCCGAGTTCAACCACAAGTTGCGATGTGTGAGTTGCACGCCTTTGGGTCGAGCCGTTGTGCCACTCGTGTAGTTGATGGTTGCGGTCGCATCTTCATCAGGAGTCCAAGCTTTGGGTTCAACACCGAAGCGCATCAAAATTTTGTCGGACTCAGTACCAATAATGAATTTGTGTTCGCACTCCACAGATTCCATAGCTTCTTCAAGTTCGGGGTCAATGAGCAGCACGCGGGCGCCCGAGTGCTTCACGATGTATTTCACTTCTTCGGCAACAAGCCTGAAGTTGACCGGGACCAAAATGCGACCCGAACCTGATACTCCGAAGAATGCGGTCAACAGACGAGCCGAGTTATGAGACACCATTGCCACTCGCTCGCCCACACCAATTCCGAGAGCATCAAGGCCAGCGGCCTGAGCTCGAGCACGTTCGGCGACTTGGCGATAAGTGAGTGAA
>CALPPJ020000257.1 GCA_943325425.2 Bifidobacterium breve
AAGGGAATGCGTATCGACTTAATTTTGGCAACACCATCAGTGGCTGCCAAAGCTCGTTGGACGATTGTCGATCGTCAGGCTCGTAAAGGTGAAAAGCCGAGTGATCATGCTCCAGTACTGGTGGATATTGATGTCTGAAGAAAACAATCCCGAAACTGATCGATCAGTGTGGTCAAACCCAAATGAGTCGGTAATTCCTTCGCCATTGGCTCTGCCGAGGCATCGCGTCGCAATGCACGATCCGAGTAATCCGCGACTTCGTTTAGCTAACGCGACGCGCGAAGTACTACAACATTCAGCAACATCGACGGCTCATGGTGATCAGTTCGCTCAGGCCGCCAATCTGCTTGAGCAAGCAGCTGCTTTACTCGCACCTGGGCCCCACGGGCGTTCGTATCATGCGAGCGCCGAAGGCGCAGTTGGGGGAGCGACGCACGGGTTCATTAGTCACAGTCCGGTCACGGGTCCATTGAATGGTTTGGCCGGTTTGATTGAACTGGAAAGTACCGCGACTGAGATTATTGCGACCGTCACTTATGGAGACGCCTATGAAGGACCTCCAGGCTGTTTGCATGGTGGTTTGATTGCAGCGATATTTGACGAAGTGTTGGGTTTCGCTCAAGCGTTGTCCGGAGCACCAGGAATGACGGGTCGCCTAGAAGTGACTTACCGTTCACCAACGCCGTTACATCAACCGTTGAAGGTGACTGGTCGTTTTGACGGCATTAATGGTCGCAAGATTATGACGTCAGGCGAAATTTATGCGGGCGATCGCCTGTGCGCTCAAGCAGTTGGTACTTTCATTTCGGTGAAGGCTGAGAAATTCGCTGCACTCAACAACGATCGACAAACTCGCGAATAATCACTGTTGCGATTGAATGATGCCGCGTTGTATCGCAGCCAATACTCGACGACCGACGCGCTGACTCATTGGTTGGCCAAATCCATCAATGGCTGCTAGTTCTTCGCTTGTCGTCGGGCGTGCTTGCGCAATTCGGCGGAGGACTTCGTCTGAACAAAAGATCAGTGGGTCAAGATTGGCAACCCGGCCAGCATTTGTGCGCCACTGAACTAGTTCGTCGTAAACGTAGTCATGTGGGTCGAGCTCTTGGCGGCGCAACGTTTGGTCGCGCACATAGTCGGCCGAAGGTGGAGCGACAACGACAGCGATGTCAATGCCGTCAACGAAGGGGCTTCGTGTTCGCGAGCGCCCCCTACGGGAACGGGCATGTGTAATCGCAAGACGATCGGCGGCACGGGTCATGGCCACATATGCCAAGCGAATTTCTTCAGCGGTTTCGGCAGGGGATTTCGCTGATGAGTGTGGAATGAGTCCTTGTTCGCATCCTGCCAAGACGACGTTGTCCCATTCACGTCCCTTGGCTCCGTGGAAGGTCAAAATTTCAACGGTGTCCTGATAACGGTCATCTTCAAAGGGACGATTGGTGCGCACCCATGCCAAAAATGTTCGTCCGTCGCCTCCTCCTTCTGCCAAGAATTCGTCAACAGCATCGGCCACACGTCGGCGGGCCACGAGATCCTCTTCGGTTTCAAGTGAATCTTCGGCTAGTGGGGCTCGGGCGTCACGCGACCATGTTGAGATTCTGGTTGAACTCGGAAGGTCGCCGACTTCGCGAGCTGCTCGTTGGATCGGATCAGCGGCAACCGAGCCAACAATGCGAGTTGGAATATCACGGGATGTCAGTGCATCACGAATGGGGGCCAGTTGAGCATTGGTGCGTGCGAGAACTGCAAAGTCGCGCCAACGAGATGACGGGGTTCGCCACGATTCAATAATTTGGGCAATTCCGATTGCCTCGACTTTTTCATCATCAAATCCGTAGATCTGAATTGGCGGTCCGTCGGGTCGAGTGGAAAAGAGTTGTGGCGGTGGTGTCGGAAGATGAGAGAGCGCGCGCAGTCCGGCTTGGACTACTTGCGGCGTGCAGCGATAGTTCGCTGAAAGTCTGATCACTTCAATGCCAGGGAATCGTTGTTCAAGTGCAGTTAGCACTGATGGATCAGCACCATTGAATCCATAGATCGATTGTGACGGATCGCCAACAAGTGTGAGATCGTCGCGACCAACTCGCCACTGATCAAGCACCGCGAGTTGTAATGGGTTTAAATCTTGAGCTTCATCGACAAAGAGATGACGGATTTTCCAATGCACGATGTTGGCGAAGTTGTTGTCATCACGCATTGCATCAATCGTGAGAGACAACAAGTCATCGAGATCTATGACACCGCGTTTGCGCTTGAGTAATTGAACATCACTCATGACTTTGGCGACATCGGCCACGGGGGCTAATGAGCGACGACCACTTGATTGGATTGCCGATGCGTATCTATCGGCCGCGATGTTTCGCGAGCGCGCCCAATCAATATCGGCGGACAGGTCGTTAATGTTGGCAGTCCTTTTTGGTCCAATGACTTCGCCGATAAGACGACGGCGATCGGCGACGACGGCAGGGTGGCTTTTTCCTTGTTCATCCCAACGCTGTCGCAACAAGCCGAGAGCAACTGAGTGGAATGTTCCAGCGATGATGGTGTCGCGCAATCCGAGGGCTCGGAGGCGTCGGCGTAATTCGTTGGCTGCTTGGCGCGTGAAGGTTAAAACGGCAACGTGTGAAGCGTCGGCGGTCTCGGTTAAGCACCGGTATGCCACTCGACGCGTGAGGACGCCCGTTTTGCCAGATCCGGCGCCGGCGATGACTGCCAAGAGTGGAGCGCCAGATGTGATTACGGCCTGCTGAGTGGGGTCAAGTCCCTGTAATAGTTCGTTCGTGAGGGCCGTATCAGACACCCCGTCATCGTAGGGCATGGGTGCCGAACTAAGGTCAGGTGCATGCCTTATCCCGCCAAACTTTTGAATCCCGATGAGTCGGTCGCCCTTGATCTAAATCCGCATTGGTGGTACTTCGCCGAGTCGGCGACCTCATTCGTGGTTTCTGTTGTGCTGTCGTTATTCTTGCTTGGCCAAAATGACCCGAAAAGTGATCTGATCAAATTTGCTTCATATCCCGTGTGGGCGATCGCAGGCTTGGTCACTATTTGGCTCATTATTCGTTACCTCAAATGGCGCACGACATATTTCGTGATTACCTCAGACCGCTTGATTTATCGCCATGGCGTCATCGCCAAGGCAGGAATTGAAATTCCTCTTGAGCGAGTCAATAACGTGAACTTCAAGCAAAGCATCTTTGAGCGCATTAT
>CALPPJ020000258.1 GCA_943325425.2 Bifidobacterium breve
ACAGTGCGCTTCAGTTCACCCAGTCCAGATCGCACCGCCAACCACAATGGCGCGTTCTTCACTAACACGAGTAAGCGATTTCGTTCGGTGTAAAAGCGGAACGTGTCGCTACCCACGCCTGATGACTGTGCATGACGGTGACGCACTAATGCGCCGGGGGCATAGAGATAACGCCAACCCTGCAAGCGACCACGCCACGACAGATCGGTGTCTTCGTAATACAAGAACAAACGCTCGTCAAAAACCCCAACCGCGTCCAGATAGGCCTTCTTCAACAACACCGCACCGCCACACCACGCAAAAACTTCAACAGCTTGTTCAAACTGACCTAGGTCGCGTTCAAGAAATCCACGGTCGCCACCAAATCCGCGTTCGTACAAATTTGATCCAACATTGTTGATCACATCAAATACATCACTGCCAACTCGCACATCAACCCAGGTGAATATCGGCTTCTTGTCGGCGTAGCCACCACCGATCTTCACCGTTACTTCATCAATGTCCGAACGTAAGGTAACCGTGCGCTCGGTTTCGGCTGATAGCCGAAATGAAACAACTTGTTCGACCGATTCATCGACTCGTGTTTCGCTGATACGTAACGCTCCGCGTTTTTTACTCCAGCGCGCAAACTCTTCGCCGCGCGTTGGATCAAAGCCAACGGGTCCGTGGAAACCCTCGTCAAACTGCAATCGATCATCGCGGCGTTCGCCATCAATGCGAATACCAGACACGCAGACTCCTACGAGTCGGTCGTCGCCACCGCCAGCAATTGTCGTTTCAGAGACTTCAATGTCAATTCCGGTAAATCGATCAGCAAACAACATCTTGGCGCTCGCTGCACCAACGTCGAGTCCCATTTCGATCGCTTCAACTAAAGCCTTTAACCAACCAGCCTCAACCGTGGCATCGTTGTTCACTAATGCGACATGGTCGTAGTCGTGAAGTGGCTGACCACCCGAACAAGCGGTGGCCTGTATCCCCAAATTGCAGCCACCCGCAAAACCTAAGTTGCGCAAAGGTTCAAGAATTCGAATGTTCTGGTACTGCGCGCGAACTCGCTCGGTGACATCATCAAGCGAGCCGTTATCAACCATGACAATTTCATAGCGATCACGCGGCCAATCAGTTTTCGCTAACGACTCAATGCAATCAAGAGTCATTTGTCCACCGTCAAAAGACAAGATCACCACGCGGACAAAGGGACCTTCAAAGCTCATACCGACATTCACCCTAATGAAGTCGTCTGATGGATTGTTGCCGGACCAAGGTCATGTGACCGATCAACCCACGAAACAAGGGCTTGACTGACATCAGAAAATGTCCACGAACGAGAAATTGCGACCGAATTTGCAGATGCAACATTCCAAACGGTTTCCTCGTAGAGCAATTCGCGCGCTTGCTGTTCAATTTGGTCAACCGATAACGACTCTTCGCGACCGATATCGCAAATCACCGGAATTCCTCGTGAACGCAAGTCGTTCACAGCCGCCGATCGCTCTCCTCGCCCACCTTGTAAGCGAAGCTGAATCGCCAATGACGCTGATCGCAATGTGCGGTCGTATTCGTCGTTTGATAGACGCCCAGTGAAGCGCACTCGACTAGCCATCCCCAGTTTCGCAGCCACTTCCATGACCTGTTCTTGAATCTCTTCAGATGCTTCGCCTACGAAAAGCAAACTTGCTTTCATCCGAGACAGCGATTGCACAACTTTCTCGGGACACTTACTTGCATCAATCCATCCGACTGAAACCACCAGTTGATCGCTCGGCCATTGAGTGACTGGTTCACATAGTGTGTGCGCCAATGGCAACACCAAAATCGGCACGTTCACACCAATATCGCGAATCTTCTCGGCGGCTTCCTCGCTTGACACAATGACCGACTTCGCCCGACGAAGAACTGGTTGTAAGAAATGAATGCCTGCAGCATGGTACGCCTCGGCATCAAGTAAATCTTGCGGCCACAAATGCTCGGCCACATTGCAGTCGCGTAATTGATCGCGCATGTAATCATCAGCCCACTCACGGGATCCAGATTGATGACCAACTCCTACATGACAACCCACCAACGTCGGTTCATGTAACCAAACGTGACACGCATATTCACTTGCACGCGCTACCGATGCCGCGTGATACGGAGACGATCCAAGCGAAACAACCAGGTGGTCAACATCGTGCTGATACCAATATCGGCCAAGCCCACTTGCCGAACGAGAATTATCTACTGACAATGAAGTACTCGAAACATCAATGAATTCAACAATTTCTGGCCTACTTTCGGCAAACGGCCATGCGTCAACCAGGTGCTTGTTGTACGAACCGATACCTGAAGGTGAACCAAGCGATGGTCCCATCAGGCCGATTCGTTTGCGCACATGAACCGAATGCCCACTTCTTGGCGAGTATCCCGACAGCGCTGCCACTGCATCGCGACCAACATTTTTCCACGTCCAACGTTTTGCTGCGCGCTCTGCGGCTACTTTCAGTCGCTCGCGGTGACCGTCATCGGTGAGTGCCCATTCAATAGCCCGCGCGATATCAACAACATCACTCGCATTGAACAACGCCTCATCACAATCAATCACTTCGGGTAGCGACGAATTGTTCGAGCAGATGGCCACGCAACCACAGGCTGCAGCCTCGGCAACTGGCAATCCAAAGCCTTCTTCAAATGACGGCATCACCGACAGCCGAGCCGATTGGTACAACGCCACCATTTCGTCGTCGGTCACGGTGTCGGTGAAGACAACATCTTGCGCCGTAAGCCTCACCGAAAGAGCAACCTCGCGCCAACGAGCCTGAACTTCTGGCACGACTGCACACGCAATGACTAGTTGATGCGACTGACGAACTTCGGCCTCAATTGAGCCCCATGCCCGGATGAGACCCGGCGTATTTTTGCGGTCATCGCCACCAGTGACTGCAACGACCAATTCACGCGATATGTCAACCCCCCGCTCAACTAGTCGTTGCAGACGCGTGGCCGAAACTGATCCCGCGCAAAACTGCGGTTCAACAGCCGCACCAACAACATGAATCTGTGAGCGATTAAAGTCAAGAACAGGCGACCCGGTGTCGGCTGAAAATGTCGAGTTGGCAACCATCGCGTCAAAAGTACGCACGAGCATGGCTCGCAATTGTGATTGTCGGAGCGCGCTCGGATCACGTAAATACTGTTCTGGATACCGATACGGAATGACATCGTGCAGAAC
>CALPPJ020000259.1 GCA_943325425.2 Bifidobacterium breve
ACCATCAGAGAACTCGACGTACTGCCTGAATCTTCTCAGCAGTCGGCAAATTTGCAACACGAATTGAGCCACCAGTGTAAGGAGCTTCAATCCATTGAGTTGAACTGATTGCGATACCTACATGGCTGATCTGACTCTTGTTCTTACTCGAGTAAGTGAAAACCAGATCTCCAGCTTGAACGCCCGTCGACCTCCAGTCAACTGCCGTACCAATTTTTGATTGGGAAAAACTCTGGTGGGGCAACGAAACCTTGACTTGAGCGAAGGCGGCCATCGTGAGCCCCGAACAGTCGTATGAGTTCGGGCCAGACTTGCCAAAGGCATAGGGCTTCCCAACTTGCGCTTTTACGAAATCAAGAACTACTTGCAGACGTGATGGTGTTGCCGGTGCCGGTGCCGATATTGCTGTCACTTTGGCACCCTCTGGCAACTTCACTACTTGTCCAGGAACAATGACACTGGTCTTCTTAAAGCCGTTTACTGCCAAGAAAGACGACAGTGAGACTTTCGCCTTCGAAGCAATACCACTTAACGAATCATTCTTCACAACCGTGTACGTCGAGCCACTAGCAACACTTGGCGCGGTTGCGACGGGAGTACTCGTGGCCGATGCGGCATTGACAACTGCACTATCGGGCAACTTGATGACTTGGCCGGGCAGAATCACGCTGGTTGCTTTAAACCCATTAACTGCGAGCAAATCGTTGAACTTGACTTTGGCTTTGCTCGCAATACCCGACAAGGAATCGTTCTTTGCAACGACGTACGTCAAACCAGATGTTGTAGTCGCCACCGAAGTCCGTAACGATGATGACTTTGACAGGGATGTATTCGACGGGGATGTACTCGACTGAGCTAGTGCGCCCGGAACACCGACAACGCCCAGCATGATCGCCGAGCACAGCGACACTGCAAATGTCTTGCTCAATATTTTCATGCTTCGCTTCACGGGTTTTGGTATCGGACCCGTTCACGAAGAACTTGAATAACTATTTGAAAATTGCTCTGTGAGCAGGCTTTATAGACAAGCCTGCATGATCTTCACCTGATGATCAATCACGAATTTTGCGATCCATATTCTCGTGATACATCGCAATTTTGAATTCGCGTTCAGAAAGAATCTGCTCTTTGAATGCACTCGACTTTTTCGTGCGCGTCATTTGGTCATAGATGCTGATGTCTTCGCCTACGACCCCTTTCAGCACTTCCCAATGGGCCATCGTCTTTTTGTAGTACGCGGCATATTCGGGATCGCTCTGATCACCTGGGTAAATCAGTTCCCAACACAAGAATTTTGTTCGGTCAACCGCTAACGGAATTGGTTGAAAGACCTGAATATGTTCGGGGTTGCAGTTAAACACGGTGTTCGGAAATACCACATAGTGACAAATTGAATTGCGATGGTGATCGTATGACTCACTTGACAATTCATCCAACGAAGCAGGCCTAGGAACAAAACACATGAAGTTGTCGCCCGTGACATGGAACGATGCGAAACGTGTGGCTTTGGTGAATTCTGGTGGCGAATGATGCAACTCGGTCACATGATAGATCTCATTAAATCCATCAACGATGGTTTTGTAATTTATGGGCACGTCCCACTCAACGACATCATGCAAGATCATGTCTTCCATCTTGAATGCACCAAGATCACTAGAGATTTCTGGACCAATTGACTCAAGTAACGGCACTGCGTTGTCTGGACCCGCCAAGTTGAGCCAGATCCAACCGCCCCACTCTCCTACTGCAACGGGAATCGCACCAATGTCTGTCACATGATCGGCGCCGAAGTCTTCGCGCTCAGGAATACCCACCAACTTGCCCTTAGTGTCATACACCCAACCGTGATACGGGCACGAAAAACGTCGAGCGCCACAGCCAGTCTTTTCTGCGACAAATGCCGGACCGCGATGGCGACAGACGTTATGAAACGCCGACAACGAACCATCAGCTTGACGAACGACCACGATGCATTCATCGTGACCTTCATATGTGATCCAGTCACCAGTCCCCTGCACTTGTTCGCCACGACCCGCAATCATCCAATGACGACCAAGAACTCGTTCGCGCTCAAGTTCAAATCGGGTCGGGTCACGATAAACGCTTGCGTCCATCACGCTCGGACCATAGGCAGGAACCGCTTGAACAGACGGACCTAGGCGGGCCGGCAATTCTCCTCGAACTGGAATGTGAACCACAGTGACCTCGTTTCCTTGCTCCATTTCTACCAAATGTGGCAAGTCATCAACGACTGCTACTCCTGTTCAGATGACGCTATGGCAACATAGGAAGGTGCCGTCCTCAAACCAGGTCGTACGACTCCACGGGGTGTACGACGCCTCCGGAACAATTCTTGGCGAGGTCTCATATTTTCTTCGACGAGCGCTGTTCAACCAGCACTGCGCACTATGCGATATCACCCACTCGACTTTTAGTCGCCGCCAATCCTGGGATGTTTGTGTTGATGGCCTCGGAATTGATTTTCAACTTCATCACCGCAATGACGCCCCTTCTTCGGTCACAGATGCAACCGGATATGCCGCTCCCTGCGTCATCAGCGAAACCGAAAATGGCACATTTACCTTGCTCGTCAATTCAGATGAACTCGCTGGGTGCAAAAATTCACCCGAACTTTTGATGCAACTCATTATCTCGTCGCTTGATGACGACTCCGAAAGGCAGATCTAGCAATGAAAGTCATCGCCGGAATGAGTGATCGAATTCCATTGAGTGAAATTGGCCAATACGCCCAACTTGTCGAGTCCCTTGGCTACGACATCTTGCACGTGCCAGAGACAATCCACGATTCAATGGCCGTTGCGTTACTTGCACTTGAACACACCACCACATTGCGCGTTCAAACCAGCCTCACCTTGGCCTTCCCCCGCAGTCCCATGTTGTTAGCACTTCAATCTTGGGATCTTTCACAGATGAGCGGAGGTCGATTTGATTTGGGACTAGCCACACAGATCAAACAAAACATTGAAGGTCGTTTTGGAATTCCGTGGTCATCACCGATTCGAAAAATGAATGATTATGTCATCGCAGTGAGAACAGCCTGGAATAGTTTTGCCACTGGCGAGCCTTTCAACGTCGACACCGAGAACTACCGGATGAATCGTCTACAGCCGTTCTTTAACCCGGGACCACTTCCTCACGCTGGCCCGCAATTGTTGCTTGGCGGCGTTAACGACAACGCGATTC
>CALPPJ020000260.1 GCA_943325425.2 Bifidobacterium breve
CAAAATTCGGCTGAGGTACGAGGCCGTTACTTCACCTTCGGTATTGGGGTTCGTGCACACGATGATCTCAGTGATCTCTTCATTCGACAGACGCATCACCAGTTCGCGAATCTTCAATTGATCGGGACCGACCCCATCAATGGGATTCATAACTCCGAGCAATACGTGATAGCGACCGCGAAATTCGCCAGTGCGTTCAAGCGCAATGATGTCGCGGCTTTCTTCGACGACACATAGCACCGTGGGATCGCGACGGGGGTCGGCACAAATCGGACACAGTTCATCTTCAGCAAAGTTGAAACAACGCGCGCAAAATCGAACGCGGGCTTTGGCATCGGTAATCGCCGATGCCAATCGATCAACATCTTCATCGGGAAGTTTCAGAAGATGGAACGCAATCCGTTGAGCCGACTTGGGCCCGATACCTGGCATACGACCTAATTGATCGATCAAGGTTTGCACTGGAATGGTGTACGAAGCAGCCACTCTTATTCGTCCTCAGTCAAAAGCTCTGAACCAGGAAACGCATCAGCCAAATTTGTTTCGGTTGCCTTATTTGAAACTGTTGGCAACTGCTTGATCTCTTCGATGTCGACGAACTCTTCTTCGGGTGCCTCTTCAACAATTTTTGCTTTAGGTGCACGTGGTTCTTCAGAACGTGTTTCAACGACGATCTGACACTTACCGCCAGCAACTTTGAAAATGACTGCTGATAGATCGGGCATGTATTCATTCACGCGCTTGGCAGATGGTTCGTTATCAACCAAAAGAATTAACTGGCCGTCACGTTCAACAGGCTTAGCCATCTGTGCAACCGCACGACGCATGCCTTTCAGTTCGCCGATGACACCCTCGTTCCAATTGTCAACGACAGCAGCAATAGACATTGCACTCGTTGAAGCTGCTTCGACTGGAGCAGGTGCTGGCTCAGACGCTGACGGCGCTGCCGGAGCAGGTGTTGCTGCAGGCGCAGTAGAAACAGATGGTGCTGTTGTTGCTGGGCGCACTGCTGGCGCACTTGGATCTTGCGCAACTCGTCCACCTAAAACCGCACGACCCGTTGATGGATTCACCGGTGCCGGCGCAATTTGAGGTCGGTTTTCCAGTTCTTTTTCAAGTCTTTCAACGCGAGCCAACAACGACTCAATTCCCATTTGCAACTCACGATGCACTAGTCGCACTAGCGCAACTTCAAGCACAACCCGCGAATCGGGTGCATTGCGCATGTCATTAATTGCCAGACCGAGCGTTTCGATGATTTTGACAATGCGCGGTGTTCCCAGTCGTCCTGCTTGTGCTGCTACCTCAGCAGCACGATCTTCAGGCAACTGCACAAGTTCGGGGGCCATCTGCGTTAAGAAGGCATCGCGCATATGTCGCACCAGATCATTCACGATGGTACGAGGGTCGCGACCAAAGTTGACCGTGTGCGCAACCGCTGCCAACAAGCGACCAGCGTCGTATTCAATGAATGCTTCAACAAACTCGTCAACTGGAGTGACCTCATCAACCACGCCGCCAGTTGCTGCAGCTAATTCAAGCGCCGACAATGTGTCACGTGCCGAGCCTCCGCCTTGACGTAGCACCGCGTGGATGGACGCATCGCTGATATCAATACCTGCGTCTGACGCGACCCAACGCACATGTGCTTCAAGTTCATCAACTGGCAACAAATGGAACTGCAGATGTTGCGTGCGACTACGAATCGTTTCAGCAACTTTTTCGGGATCGGTAGTAGCCAACACGAAAACAACATGTGACGGTGGCTCTTCAAGAGTCTTCAACAATGCCGCCGACGCACCCTTAGACAACATGTGTACTTCGTCAAGAATGTAGACCTTGTGTCGCCCTGGTGAACCAAGCGAAGCGGCGGCAATAATTTCACGGATGTCTTCAACACCGTTGTTACTTGCTGCGTCAAGTTCGATGACATCAAAACTGTTGCCTTCTTGAACCGCCAAACATGAACCACATTCGCAACACGGTTCACCGTCTTGCGGATTCTCACAATTCAGAACTTTGGCCAAGATTCGTGCAGTGGTGGTTTTGCCTGTACCTCGCGGTCCGGAGAACAAATACGCGTGGCCCTCGCGCGAGTTGACCACTGCATTCTTGAGCGCGCGCACAACATGCTCTTGACCCTTGAGTTCAGAGAAACGTTGCGGCCGATATCGGCGGTAGAGAGATTGAACAGCCATCGCTTGAGACTGTAGTGGTGAGGTGTTGCGTACGATGCTTTGACTTCCCAAGATCGCGATTCCCGTACGGTTTCGGCGAGTGCCCATATTCAGTGGGTCGCGGAGAACTACCGTTATGGGTGATCATGTCTTTGCTCACTGCCACCCCACCCAGAATTCGCGCTCGTCGATCGTTACGAGCTCTCGTCCAGGCGTTGTGTGTCGGTCTGTTCGTCGCTCTCAGCGCTGGTCTGTTGCTCGGAGCCCAGCCAGTTCGGGCCGAAACCACACTGGTTTCATCGAGCCCAGCCGACAGCGAAAAAGTAGCGACTTCGCCCATTCAGATCGTGGCCGTGTTCAGCGCAGCCGTCCCAAATAATGCTGTTATGCAGGCAGTATGTGAAGGCCGACCCGCACCTATTGGCAGTGTCACGGTAGGTGCCGACGGCATTTCACTGATTGCCACATTGACTGCAGCCCTTCCGATTGGCACCTGCAACGTCACGTATTCGGTGCCCCAGGCCGACGGCAAGGTGGCAACCGGCGGTTTTTCCTTTGAAGTTCTCGACCCCGCGACCGCCGACCCGGGTGATCTGGGTGGAGACGTCACCGATGGTGGCAACTTGGCGGTGGATCCCCCGCCGGTCAGCGGACCCCTCAGTCTTTTCCGAATTCTGGCTTATCTCTCACTGGCGGCTTTGTTCGGCGGTATCGCCTTCATTCGTTGGACGTGGCCCGAAGGTATCAACGATGACGCGACGTATCGATTCCTTCGCATCGCTTGGATTGTCGCTCTTGTCAGTAACTACGTCGTCGCTATGTTGCGAGCATCTTTGCTCTCGGGGAATTCGATCACCAGCACGATTCTTCCTTTTGGCTGGGGCGAACTTTTCCAAAGTGCCAGTGGCATTTCAGCGTTTCTGCGCGTTGTCTTCATCGGCGCTTGCGCGATCGTGGCACTGCGACCCGATCGCATCTTTGACCCTCAATCACAAATCGTTTCACTCGCCCTACCCAC
>CALPPJ020000261.1 GCA_943325425.2 Bifidobacterium breve
CCATTTCACGTTCGGTTAAACGAATGAGTGGCTTGACCTTTTTCGGAAAACCATGGCGGCTTGGCAGCACTGGCAATTGGCGTGCCAAATACTCAACATCCCAACGCAGAGCATTACCAAAAAGAACTGCAGCTTCGTCGTCAAGATTGTGACCAGTCACAACAACGTCATATCCCCCGTCAACTGCTGCCTTGTCAAACAGGTGTCGTTTACTCATTCCGCACGCTGAACACGGCACGCGACCGGTCACTTTTGTTGCAGTTGGAATGTCGTAACCATAGTCATCGCGCAAGGAGACCACCGTAAGTTTAAGACCTCGTTCGTGGGCGAAGCGTTCGGTGTATTCACGGGACTCTTCGCTGTACTCACCAATTCCCAGGGCGATGTACAGACCATCGGCTTGATACCCAAGTTCGATCAACATATCCCAAACCGCTAAAGAATCTTTGCCGCCAGAGACTGCGACTAACACGCGATCGGTTTTTTGAATCATGTCGTGATCGTGAATCGCTTTTTCGACTTGGCGACGACACAACTGCAAGAAATGTTCCGCGCAAAAATTGGCATTATGGCGAGGCAACTCAATAATCGCGGGTCCGCGACACGTGCGACATTTCATGTCAGAAACCTCCGGAAATGACCGGGCGAATTTCTATCACGTCATCTTTATCTAGTTCTTCATCCCCCGGAATTAAGGTCCCGTTGCGAATCACCAGATGCGACTCTCTCGGCAAGCCCAGTTCAGCAAGCAATGCGTGAACACGACGTCGACCCTCAATCTCAATTTCACGGCGGGGATTGCGCAAGAGCACCTTCATAAGTCTCAGCGATTCCGTCGGCGAGACTTTGGTTCTAACGCCGAAACCGAAAGGGTTTGTCCCGGTCGCAATACCTCGGTTGACACGACCTGGGGTGAACGCGACATCAACTTACGGATGAGTCGAAAACCCCAGACGAAAACGCCAACGACAAACCAAGACCGACGCCCGCCCAGAATACCTTCTTTAACACTGCGTGTCCGCAGGTACGACATCAGTGCCATAACGATCTTTCAGACGCGTCGAATCTCAACGACTGTTGAACGACGCTTTCCGCTACGACGGCCCATGAGATAAAACGCCACGACTAAAACCACACCGACGCCACCAGCGATTGCCAACAATGTCGAACGACGATCATCAACTTTGCCCTGAACGTCTCCTTGAAGCGCGCGCAATTTTGACTCAATATCATCACGCGAAATGTGTGATTGATTTTTGGTGCCAGCCATCAGTTGGGTTCCTTTCCAAGAGTCGCTTTTTTCACCCGCGATAATGCAATCCACGCAAGTCCGAGGCACAACACCAGCACGATGACATACGGAACCCAAGAGAAGGCACCGTCAAAGGCACTGAGTTCTGTCTGCAAAAGACGAAGAATTCCGAGTAACACGAGCACCAGACCAAGCCCAAGAAACGTTGCACCTGCTGAACCAAGGGCTAACCAACGACCCGCACCTTTTAAAGGTCCGAGAGTTTCTTGTTTGGCGTACTCTTTGACGAGATCAACAACGTCACTGACGCCCGCCGACTCTCGACGAGCCGAGGAACGACCTGTTCGTGAAGTCTCTTCAGTCATGCCTAGTTTCTAGCACCAGAACGGGCAAACCCCACCTGAAAGGCACTTTGTCACGGCATTTTTAACCACTCACGCTTCACCGTGCCGGTGTTTTTGGTCAGTCTTCGAGCAACCGAAATTGACAGGCTGCATCCACATCCCCCAGCGACTCTTCTAATAATTCAAGCCGTTGAACTGGGCCATCACAGTTCAACATCCGTTGACGGTCGGCCGGACCAATTGGCGCGAGCGCGACCAACTGAAATGAGGCGAAAGTGGAGTCAACTGAAAGATCAACCGAATCAAATCGTGGGATCGGTCCGCCCAACCGTTCAACTAAGCGACAGACCTCAGTCAAGTAGTCGTAAACTCGGACAAATTCTGCCGCTTCAATATCCTCGTGGGGGCCATCTGGCCAGTCGCTCACCAACGCCATTGGATATTCATCCTCGGCGAGCCACTCATCAACGCGCATGCGACGAGTACCAAGAACAATCACCATTCTCCGGCCGTCTGCAAGCATCTGATTGTCGACAATCCGCGCCACAGTTCCGACCATCGATCGAATGTCTCCTCCACCAACTTCGTGACCTCGTTCAATTAGAACAACGCCGAACTCGGGTTCACGCGAAGCTAAAACATCAGACATCAGCAACTGATATCGCGGTTCGAAAATCTGCAATGGCAATAAAGCCCCAGGAATCAACGGGGTACCTAGCGGAAACATCGGTAACCGATACGAGTCCATTGAACCAACCTTGACTACGGCGTCGCAGGAGTAGCTGGAAGTGGCGCAATCGCATCTGCACTCGGTCCCTGCGGATACGAGCCCAAAGCATTGGCAAGAACACCTTCCCATAGAGGTTTAAAAACTGGTTCGTCGTCAACTCCGGGTGACTGCAACAACAGTGCAAAACGAATCGTCGAACCGCCCGTCACTGGAACAAACCCAACCAAGGCCTTCACGCCGCTCAAACTTCCCGTTTTTCCAAAAAGGCGGCCTTCTAACGATGAGCCGACAAAAAACTTGGAAAGAGTTCCCGATGTACCAGCAACAGCCAATTGAGAAATCAGTGGATCCTCAATTGAATATCGTTCAAGCACCGCCAAGAAAGCTGCGCATGTCACTTTGTTCTCTCCCGACAAACCAGAACCATCACTCAGCGTTACCCCGTCGAGCGGAATCCCCCACGCGCTCATCTTGGCCATCATCGCTGAACTCCCAGCAGCCCGACTTCCAACACCACTCACTTGAAAACCAATTTCCTTCAGCATCATTTCGGCAGTGTTGTTATCGCTATTCCGCAACATCTCCCCGACAATGTCAATGAGAGGCGCTGACTGAACTGCCGAAACGGTTGGCAAACCAACGGGAGTAACACCCGATGCTGGCGCACCAATAATCGTCACGCCTCGTTCTTGTAACAAACGATAAAACTCTTGTGCCGCGCCCATTGCTGGATCGGTCGACTTCATTGAAGCACCAAGTACTGCCCCATCGTTGACAAGCAATCCTGAAATCGGGCCACCTTCAATGGCGCGAAAACCGATTGGCCACGATGGTGGATACAACTCGGCGTCATAGTGAG
>CALPPJ020000262.1 GCA_943325425.2 Bifidobacterium breve
AGTTCATCAATTCCGATTCGTTCACCTTCATTGGCCAAGATTTCCCAGGGTGAGCGGCGCGTCGCCCGCGCCACATCAAGAGAGTCGGCAATGAGGCGAAAAGTTGGACCGTCGCCAACTCGTGAAGCGGCAACCAAAGCCGATTCAATGCCAGCACCACCAGCCAACATGATTGACACAAGATCAAGGTAGGCAGACAGAGATGTACGAATCTCGCGACGTTTCACTTTGGCTCGCGAGCGCAATTGCAAGATGGGCAACATGAAACCGGTGACCGCCAGTGCAGCCGAGGCCATCAGCAAAATAGGTAACGGTATTGCTGAACCAGCAACGGTGGTCGCGACGTACATCACTAAGGGAATCGCTGCGCACATGGAGGCATACATCAAACGTTCGGTGGTGATTCGTGCTACCGAGCTTTGACAGACCGCCAAGTCGGTTGACGATACCGCGAATCTCTGTTCGATGATCTGGCGAAGTCTTTCGTACGGCGATTGATTTATGTTGAGCCCGTGGTCATATTTTGGCAACACGTTCGCCAAAGCTGGGCGACGAAGCGACTGACGTAATAGAACAATCCCTATGCCGACACCAACGCTCCAAATAATCATGATGATGCTCCATCTGTTCGGCGAGCAATGAATCGCGTCGGTGCGCTGAACTGACCAAGTCGCTGCAGAAGAAGTAACGAAGCCGCGAACATCGCAATCACAACGACAAGTGCAACCATTCCCGACGGAGTCGTGTATGGAGCGAGATACGTCGGATTGAAAGCGACCAAACCAACCACAAATACAAGCACGACTACTCCGATAATGCGCACGGCGCTTCGAATACGAGCCCGAGCCACCCAAATTCGTGTACGCATACGAACATCGTCTCGACAACAGTCGGCCAGGTGGCTCAACAGCGATCCCATATCGCGCACTTGATTCTCTGATGCCGTAATCAATGCAGCGGCCACAAAGTCAGCGAGGGGGTGATCTACTTCAGATGCAAAGTTGCGAACTGCATCTGGCAAATTGGTGAAGCCCAACTGCGCCGATAGTTGTTGAACCGCTGGCCGAATTGCTAAGGGTGCTGTTGTCGCGGTAACCGTGAGGGCTTGCTCAAGTCCGCGAGCTCCAGCAATCGTGTCTCGTAATTGTTCGGTCCAGATGGCAAGTGCTTCAACCAGATTCGTGTCATCGATGGTGCGACGCGAAGGTCGTGGTGAGCCTGGACCCGATGACATCACCACAACCCCGCGCATACCGGCTAGGACAAGCAGCGTGCCCGTCGCCAGACCTAAACCAAGAAGAAGACGAATCACCAGGCTCATCGCCATGCACCCAGTGTTTGCAATGGGGCGTTGACAGCATCGTCGTAACCATGCGATGCCAACAAGTCGCGCAGATCGGAAGTCATGGGGTAAGCGGCTTCAGCAAGATCTGATCCATTGGCAACAAAGAGTTCATTCGAGACAATGCGTGGACCATCACTATCCACTACTTCGCGAATGCTGCTGATACGGCGTTGGCCATTGACTAGTTCGATATGAATGACTAGATGAAGTGCATTCGCCAACAACAGATTCACCACATCAATGGGTAATCCGGTGTTGGCCATTGACACGTAGGCGGCGAGTTTTGAGAATGCTGAGCGAGTGGAGTCGGCATGCAATGTGCACATCGAGCCGTTATTACCTTGGCTCATTGCCATCAACATCGGGAAGGCTTCAGCACCACGTACTTCGCCCACAACGACCCGATCGGGATCCATACGTAAAGCCATACGAGTGAGGTCGGCAAGGTGAATAGCTCCGTGACCTTCGATGTTGGCAGTACGTGATTGGAGTGCATCGTGATCGGGGTGAAGTTGAGCGAAACGCGCCAGACCCAACTCGAAAGCGTCTTCGATCGTGATGATTCGTTCGTGGTAAGGAATTTCGTTCATCAGCGCGCGAAGCAATGTGGTCTTTCCGCTTCCGGTACCGCCAGCCACAATGATGTTTCGCTTGGCAAGAACAGCAGCGCGCAGAAAGTTGCGAACGTTAGAAGTCATCAGGCCACCACGTGTTAACTCTTCAAGGGACGACAGGTGGAACTGGTGTTTGCGAATAACGAGAGACGGTTGCTGTGATATGTCCATAACGGCAAAGAGTCGACTGCCGTCATCAAGGCACAAATTGCATTCGGCCGACGCCGCATCAAAACGGCGTTCGCCGTTTCGTGATCGTGAAGCGACATTTCGAACAAGGCGAATGAGTTCGTCATCGGTCGAGACGATTGGGTCAATTTCATGTCGCGAGCCGTCAGTGTGCTTCACCCATACTGGAGCGGTTCCACGAACATGAATATCGGTGATTGCGGGGTCATCCAGAAGTCGTTGTAGTGGTCCAAAACCCAGAACTGCATCAATAGCGCTTTTGGTAATTGATGTTTCGTCATCAAACGAAGGTGTGTCGCTTCCGGTTAGGAGTGACTGAGTAACCCTCTGGTCAAAGAAGCGTCGAGCCGTCTCTTGGGCCGTTTCTATTTCTTCTTGGGGCGGGAGATCATTTCCGGTACTGCGTCGCTGTTGGCGCGAATCAATCAGTGCGGTCGTGATTTGCGCGGTGAGGTCTTGTAGTGCCGATGATGTGTCAACTGCGTTCATCAGGCGACCGCACGATCAATCAGATCAATTGGGTGTTGTGCCGTTGCCAACTGCGCAATTGTCATTTTGAGTGCTGCGCTGCTGCGACGATCTGAGGGCAACAGATCAGCGATCACTGGCCACTCAATTGCTTTCGCGAGTTCGTCAATCTTGTAACGACCACCGGCAGCGAGAACTTTCCATTCACCGAGTTCTTTCAGCAAAGGTTGACGATGCACCAATGCAACAACATCGTCGAGATCGGTTCGACTAATGAGTAGTCGAGTATCTGCTGCCCGCATGATGTCGGATGCCGGGGTGTTTGGTCGCACGCGTCCAACATTGATAATGACGTCTGTTCCAAGAACCTGATCGATTGTTTTCGCGTGTGGCGCAATGATTGATAGAGCTGCAATGACTTGTTCGGCCGATGGCGGCGCAACAACCACACTCACATCGTTGCGATAGGTGCGACGCAATGTTTGAGTATCAAGTGTTGATGTTGCTGGTGTGCGTAGGTGAGCAGCGAGTTCAGCGAGACCTGGGCGGAGATCCCAGTTG
>CALPPJ020000263.1 GCA_943325425.2 Bifidobacterium breve
CTCGGCTGCTCGGGTTATGGGTTTTGATCGAGATACCGCAGTGCGGTTCTCGTTCTTATTGAGTATTCCAGTGACGGCAGGAGCAGTCGCGGTGAAAATGTTGGATTTGTTTACCGACGGCATTCCTGACGGATTGCTCATTCCGATGGCGGTCGGAATACTGACGTCAGGATTGTCAGGCTGGTTGGCAGTAGCGGGATTGTTGAAATTGGTCCGCTCAAAATCGTTTGATGCGTTTGTGATCTATCGCGTTGTCGCCGGAGTGGCGATACTGGCGATCGCAGCCTCAGGCTGGCGTTGACGGCGAACTTGACGGGGCAGCCGATGGCGACGGTGCTGCCGGAGTAGCGGCAGGAGTCGCAGTTGAGGAAGTGTCGTTTGTAGCCGTCGTGCTTGTTGAAGGTGTGGTGCTCGATGAACCACCACGACTGTCGGTCTTATAGAAACCGCCACCTTTGAAGGTCACGCCAACTGGCTGGAAAACTTTCTTCACTGGTCGCACTGCACCATCTGAAGGATGGGGGTACTCGGTGAGGGCATCATCGGTAAAGGCTTGATGGACTTCGATGGTCTCGCCAGTGTCGGTGAATTTGTAAACGTAAATAGGCATAGGGCTGTTCTCCGAAGTCCTAAGTCTAGAGTGTGAGCATGGCGTTACCCTCACGCATACGCACAGCCGTTATTCCAGCCGCTGGGCAGGGCACCCGAATGTTGCCAGCAACGAAGGCGGTGCCCAAGGAACTATTACCCATCCTTGAACGCCCAGCCTTGCAACTCATTGTCGACGAGGCACTCGGTGCGGGAGTTGATCACTTGGTCATTGTGACAAGTCGGTCAAAGCCAGCAATTGAGCAGTACTTCGCAGCATCACCGGAAGTCGAGGCAAGTTTGGTCAAACAGGGGCGAGGTGCCTTGGCAGAACAGTTGCGTCGTTATGGCAACGATGTGCGTATTTCGTTTGCCTACCAGGACGCTCCACGTGGTTTGGGGCATGCCGTTGCATGTGCTCGAGACTTTGTTGGTTCAGAACCATTTTTTGTGATGCTGCCCGATGAACTGATGCAGGACTCGCGTCTTTTGATTGACCTTGCAACTTTGACGCAGAAAGCCGGCGTCGGTGCAGTTGCTTTGAAACAGATGCCGAAGGACGAACTTTTTCGCTACGGAATTGTGACTCCACGGGGCGAATTGCAGACGAGTGAGGGGGTTGAATTCTTGCCAATTGCTGATGTCGTTGAGAAACCGCGCAACGATGAAGCTCCGAGCGATCTCGCCATCATCGGACGGTATGCGTTGACTCCCGATATTTTTGACATTCTGGATGCGTTGGCTCCGGGCGGATCTGGCGAGATTCAACTCACTGATGCTTTGTCGATTCAGGCCGAACAAACACCGTTACACGGGGTCATTTCAACAATCGGTCGACGCGATGTCGGTAATCCGCTTGGATGGATTGAAGCGGTCATCGAAGCTGGGCTTGATCATCCAGAATTCGGTCAAGGTCTGCGCGAATGGCTTCGCGAAGTGCTCTGACATCTAACTGAGGCGTGTGAAGTGTCCAGGAATGTCGATCGGTAAACCAAAGGCGTCAACTTCAACTTCATGATCGTCGTGATCATCGTCGCGTTGAACTTTCCACAGTTGTTCAGCTAGGCGGGTATAGGTCAAGCGCGAACGGGTGACACCAAGCGTTTCTGGATCTACAACGACCGAATCAATGACCGATGTTGAGCCAATATCAATCGCCAGTTTTCGTATTGCCATCACGCGGCTGAATGAACTACCTCGAACATCAAGATCGGTACAGCCTCCGATATCGCGGATCTGCGCGCCATTCACTTCGCCCCACTTGCCACGTCCATCATTTGCTAACCACAAGTCGGGTTCGTCGAGGTCGCGAAATAGCAACATTTGCTGAAGTTGCCAGGTCGCGTTGAGGCGCAAGACGTATTGGATGTCAAGGCCAGTGATCTGGCTGTTGATTGTCCACGATTCATTTTCAAAATGCAGAGTCAGGGTCTCGGTGTGGTCATTGGCGACTCCTTTCCAAATAGCAGTCATACCTTCAAGGGGCAAGTGGCTGACATGGTTTGGCACAGCGCTCATGGATATGAGTGTAGAGATCGCAACGAGGCCGATTCGTGGGTGCTGTCACAATCAATTGTGGGTTTGTCCTAAACCGTCCGTCTTGTACCGTCTGTCTTGTACCGTTCTAGTTGTGGCCGCCGATGCTTTTCAATCAAAACCGAATTCGCTCGTTTCAATTCACGAGGCTCGAGCGCTGGTCTTGTCGGCGTGCAATACGTCCGAGCCAATCACGATTGACGTCAGTGCTGCGACTGGATACGTACTTGCTGGCGATATTTCATCATCGGAGAATGTCCCTCCGTTTGCTAACTCGGCGGTTGATGGTTACGCCGTACGTGCTGTAGATACTGGCGGGGCTGGCTTGGCTCAGCCGGTGTCGTTGCGGGTGGTCGGAGAAATCGCCGCCGGAGCAGCGGGTGATGTTGACCTTCTGGATGGAACCGCGATTCGTATCATGACTGGTGCGCCAATGCCACCAGGTGCTGATGCCGTGGTCATGGTTGAAGACACAAAATTTGTTGGCGATCGTCATAATTTTGATGGTTCGCAATTGGTGCAGATTTTCAAAGAGTCGCGGTTGGGTGATGCTCGTCGAGGTGCTGGTGACGACGTTCGTATCGGCGACATAGTTTTTCAAAGTGGCACCGAGATTCGGCCGTCGGTCGCAGGGGTTCTCGCAAGCATCAATTGTCGCAAGCCTTTGGTGTACCCGCGAGTGCGCGTCGCGGTGTTATCAACTGGTGATGAACTCATCGATGACGGAAGTGTTTTGGCTCCCGGACAAATTCGAGAAAGTAATCGCACGATGCTCCTGGGACTCGTTAGGCAAGCTGGCGCCGAGGCGATTGATTACGGCATCATTCGTGATGATGAGAATGCCCTTGAGATAGTTCTGCGGCAAGCTGCGACTGAATGTGATGCCATCGTGACGAGCGGTGGAGTCAGCATGGGCGACTACGACGTGGTGAAGGCAGTGCTGTCGCGAATTGCCGAGATGCATTGGATGCAACTGGCGATCAAACCGGCTAAACCTTTTGCATTCGGCCTCTTGCAATCGGCAGGAGATCGCAGCGTGCC
>CALPPJ020000264.1 GCA_943325425.2 Bifidobacterium breve
ATGTCGCTGAAAGATTCATGCTTGTCATCAAAGGGCACATCGGCAACGAAGCCGCCAATCCCATCACGCTGTTTTCGCTGAACATATGGCGCGACTAAACCCTGACGCTGTTGCTTCGAAAGGCCCGCACCTGGCAAGAATGCTGTTCCTCGCACAAACAAAGACGTATTGCGCGTGATCGTGCGGTGCAATCCCCCGTTCGCAGAGATCTGTATTAGGCGTGGAGCTTTGCGCCCTTCAGGTACTGCAATCCCGGTGTTTGACAAAACCAATCCAGCAACTTGTTCGGGATGCGCAACGGCATATCCCATTGCAATCGCTCCACCCCAGTCTTGGGCAACGAGCCATATCGGGCCGCTGATTCCAAGTGCGTCCACAAAATCTTTGATGTCGGCGACACGATCGCGATAAAGACGAGTGCCCACTTGCTCGGAGTAACCCATCGATAAATGATCGGGAGCTATCACACGAAATTCAGCATTGAGTTCGGTTAACAATCGCGACCACAGATAGGACCATGTTGGGTTGCCATGCAGACACAAAACTGTTGGTGCGCTGTCATCTAAACCTGGACGGTCTAAATAATGCCAACGATGCGTTTTCGCATCGTGACTGGGTACTTCAACGGTATGCGACCACGAAGGATCGAGCCCAATCTCGCCCAACAGTTGTGCGGACGGAGCGGTCATTGTCACCAAAGAATTTCTGAGAAACTGGTGTTCAAACCAGAACCAATTCCCATGCACAGAACGCGTTGACCAGGCTCTATTTGATCTTGCACACTTGCCAAAGTGATGGGAACTGCCGCTGGGCCAACATTTCCGTATTTCGGGAAAGTCAACGGGACCTTCGAAGAATCAATCGCCAAGCGGTCGCACAACATCGTGGTATGAACTTTGCTCACTTGATGGAAGATGTACCAATCAAGTCCGTCGGTCCAATCGAAGTCAGCCTTTGATGCTTCCCATGCATCGGCGGCCAAGTCAAGACCAGCTACAAGCAGACCATGCGTATCGGTGGTCATGCGATCGAGGTTGCCGATACACAATGCATTGTGTTCAGTACCAGCACGGGCAACTCCACCGATGAGGCGATGCACATCACCATGGCGGTTCTTACGTGCCATCACCATGGCTGCCGCACCTGAGCCAAGAGTGAGTGATGCGAACTCGGCGAACACATCACCAGCAGTTGAATTCGGGTTACGTAAGCGCTCAAGAGTTGTTTGCTGCGTGTAGCGGCTCCCCTCTCCGTCGACAATGAGGGCATACTCAACAGTGCCGGCATCAAGCATCGTGGCCGCTAAGTGCATTGCATTGATAAATCCGAGACAGGCATTTGCGATGTCGAAGTTGAGGCACGAAGTCGACAAGCCCAACTGATGATGCACCGCACATGCAACAGACGGCTCAAGGTTTTCTTTACAGACCGAAGTCGAAATCAGAATGCCGATCTTTGAAGGATCAATACCAGCCTTTTCAATGGCGGCACGTCCTGCCATCGCGGCGGCATCGGTAAAAGACACATCGTCATCCCACCAGCGACGTTCTTCAATACCAGCAAGACCCGCAAGGAGACCTGGACGAAGGCCATTGCGTTGGTACGTTTCGGCCAGTTGCTCATCAATCCAGTCAGATGTGACAACACGAGGTGCCTCAATCGCAGCCAGACTCAAGATTCCGCTGTGCTGGTGCCGGAACACCGAATTTTTGTTCATTTCCAGCCTTCCAACATGATCTAGATCAGGCTAATGAAAAACGACCCAAAAATGTCCCCATTCCCCGTGATTCTGGTGTGGAATTTTCGCGTATTTCGCAACAAATCCACACCAGAATCACAAACAATCTGAAGTCGTCTACCAGCTGCCTCGGTAGACGTGAGTTCCGAGGACCTTGATCTTGACGTACAGCGAACACGAGTCATCCCCGTTGGCATTCAAAGTACAGCTCAAGCTTCCCTCACCTCCCGAAACCGAGATGAATCCATAGAACGACAACTTGCCGTTTCCTGGATTATCAAAGTCCATCGAGAAGTCCAGTTTGATTTCAAACTTTGGATGGCGGCGGTAACGGTGTGACAAGTACTTCCACGAAGTTGAACGCTCAAACTTGAATGCCAATCCACCAGACAACACATGGTTGCTGCTGTTGTAGTCAAGGTAGAAGTCATAGCTCACCGACTTCTTCATGTAATCAAAGTGCATATGGAAGACGGTCAGTTCACCACATTCAAAAGTCATATTGCCATCAAAGATGTACGACTTGCTTCCCATCGACATATTGCCGCTCGTACCAGCCGAGAAATTGGCACACGACCCGCTACCGAACGGAATATCCATTGACATGTTGTAGTTAAACGAGTTGACATCAAAAGACCCACCGACCATTGACCAATCAGACAAAGTCACCGAGCCAGCCATATGCAGCAAGTCGCTATTAACAGTTAGTTCAAAGTTGCCGACCATTGAACCCATGGGCAGTGTGAAGTCCCCGTTGAAGCTGACTTCAGAACCTGCTGCCGAGATATCAATGATCAGTTCCATGTCGTTATACGTCGTGCCAGCGAGTTTCAGATTTTGAACCCGCATATCGGTGTAGAACGTCGGAAGTCCATTGTCGTCACGACCAGTTTCAAGATCAAAGTGCAACGAAGCGTCACCAAGGGTTGCATCAAATGCAAAGACCGAACCTGGTGCAATAACATAGTCACCAACCGTGCAACCACGTGGCGCAAAGCTCAACTGAAAGAGCGAGGTTGATAAAACTCCGCCGTCAATTGCTACTCGTGCATCTGTATTCGTGGCATCAAAACCAAATTGGAAACACGGTTCAACAGTGCTGATGTTGGCGACAAGATCACCCTTCACCCAATCGGTTCCTGTCATCACACCTGATGCCTTAGTTGGGTCAAAGTACACAGTTGCACCAAGACCCAGCGCTGGACGCCCATTAATGATGGCGACCTGTGCTGTCATCGACCATAGGTGTGCTCCCGGAATACCAAAGGCATCGTCCCACAGGTACACGTAACCAGTTTCTGGATGGAGCAACGGAGTCGTTACCCCATCTGGTTGTCCGAGTGGTTCTTCTGCAACATTCACCGAGTCAATTTCAAGACCCGCATTCATTGAATCAACGAAGACCATAGAACGCAA
>CALPPJ020000265.1 GCA_943325425.2 Bifidobacterium breve
GTCAGCCGATGGAGCGCCTCGGCCGGGCGTCGGTTCAAAAAGAACCCAACCGATTCCATCGAACCAAACCTCTGGCCACGCATGAGCGTGCTGACCTCTCACATTAAAGAGCTTGACATTTGATGTTCCGATTGGCGTCTCGTCGCCTGGAGTGAAGCCGATGACGACCCGTGATGGTAAGCCGATCAAGCGGGAAAAAAGGGCAAATGTTGAGGAGAACTGTTCGCAATATCCGCTTTGACGAGCCAGAAAATCAAGGGTTGCAGAGGTTGATGTGCTGGCTGGAACGTCAAGCGAATATGCAAAGTTGTCGCGAAAGTAACTTTGCAGCGCTAACAGTTTTTCGTAGTTTCCACTGAGTCCTTGAATGATGTCATCCACGACTTTTCGCAGTGCAGGAATTTCGTCATTCTCGGGAACTTGTAGATACTGATCACCAGGCGGTGAACTTGATTGGGAGAATCGCAATGTGTCAGAAGACGGAACGACGACAGCTGACACAACTTGATAAATGTCGTTTTGTTTTAAGCCGTCTTTACTGACGAGCAAGGTCCCACTTTCGGGTTCGTAGAACAAACTTCGTGTGGCGGACCGCAATTGAATTGGTCGTTCGGCTACTGGGGCAAAACTTCCGGCGAGGCTTTGAATAGTGACGAGTTGAGTCACCTCGCTTGTTGCGACACCTACCTCAGTAATTGATGCGGTGCTCGCAAGTTGCCCGCCGGCAGTATTTAAAAGATCTTGCGACACGGTCCACTTATTCCCATCGAAATCGGGAAGAGAAGTGATGCGCCAATAAGAAGGAAATTCGGCGGCGACGCTGAAGAGAACTTCATCAGAGGGATTACTCAATCGGCCTCGGATGTCGACGAGAGGATCAAGTTGTGGTCCTGATTTTCCTGAGCGAGATGAAAGCCAAGCTTCTTCCGATGCTCCCGGAAGGCGAGGACCAACAACGAGAGCAATGAGGCTGGCGACGATTGCCAAACTTGCGATGTAAGTCGCCGAGACGATGGTCGTGTGGCCAGGGCGATATCCAAAGAGTTTGCTGCTGCGAGTGAGTTGATACCGCAACCGTAAAACCGCTACGGAAATAATTGCAGTTGCTATCCAAAGACCGGTGATCAAGGTTCGGTTTCGGTCAATGCCCACGCTTGACAGCACAATAAAAACAATGGTGGATGGAATCAATGACTCCACACGACCAGCAAATCGAAAGGCGAAAGAGTCAGACAAAAATGCAATCAGACCGATGCTGATGAGGCCAGCGCAACCAAATCCTGATTGAAGTGGCAAGGGCGGAATGGCTTCGCCAAGGAGTTGCCAAGATTGAGAAAGTTCGCTCCAGTTGAAAGACCAAGTTTCCTTGAGCGGTAAGCCGTAGGTGAAGGTCGTGCTGGCTTGGAAGTACGATGTCGTGACGTAGGTGGTGAGCAGTGCAGTGACAAATGAAGGGAGAAATGCAACTCTCCATCGCCGCAAGACATACGCGGTCAGATGAGCCAACGTCGCGACGATGACGTACGACGCTAAGAATCCCCAACCTTGAAAAATTCGGCAGAAAGATACTGCCGTGACAAGCGTGAGGATCCACAGTGTGACGACGCCGAGCAAATCGCGTATCGTGCGATCGTAAGCGAGACCCTTAGAACTCGTGGGTAGGTCTGTCAGTGGATCTGAAGATGTCACGGCCGGCAGTTCAGAAGATGTGTTCATGTGATTGAACAGTGGTTTGGATACAAAGTTGCTTCCAGTCTTCGGCGAATTGCTCAAGTTGTCGACACGAAAGCACAAACCAATGCGGTGGAAGGGCAAATGGCGTAGCGGTTTCATCACAGAGCACGACAACTACGATGCGGGCCGAACCAATTTGTTTCCACGTTGATTCAACCCAGGACAGTTGTGCTTTGCCTGTGATGATGATGTCAACTTTGATGCGACCTGGTTCTCGTTGAATTGAAAGTGGGGGGATGTTTTCATCTGGAGAGACTCTGGCGAGATACTTCAAAGCCTCAAGTGACTCTTTGCCAGGGGTGCATTGAAAACTTCGTCCACCGAACCAAATGCCAAGCGACGACGCGACATCATCGCCTTGTCGTTCAATTGATCGAACGAGTGAGGTTGCGACCGATACCGCACGTTCAAATCCCTCAGCTGAATAGGCGTTCTGGTTGGTGTTCAGAGCTACGTAAGTATCTATTTTGATTTCTGTTGCGTATTCATTGACGACAAGATCTTCTCGTTTGGCGCTCGCCCGCCAATTGATCCGCCGCGGGTCATCGCCAGAGGTGTATTCACGAATTGCTTGAAATTCTGAACTCGCGGGTTGATAGCGAATCATCCGTCGAATGGCATCAATGAGTTCCCCTTGACAAGTGTTGGGGTCGGGAAGATCAATGGCGACAGAGCGTGGGAAAATGGTGATGTTGGTTTCGCTGCCAAGTCTTTTTGCGCGCCGTGACAATCCGAGGGGATCGGCCACCTCGACCAATGATGGGCCGAGGGCCAATAGGCCGCGTTGTTGAGCAACGAGTTGGTAATTTGCCTGCGCCGCTTGCCCTGCTGGAAGTGGTGCTAAGGCGATGTGAATGTGACTGCCCCCAGCGAGTGATTCGTAGACATCGCAAGCGGGCACGCGCGAACTCGTCAAAAGGCTCAGCCCAACCTGAATCGTTTGGCCAACTTCTGGTTCGGTTGGAGTGGTGGAGCGTCCGATTTCTATATGGGGGCGCTGGGTTGTGACAATAAATATGGCGATGGCTACGCAAGTGACGAGGGCGGTGCCCATGATGAACAGTTCAATCAGACCAAAGAGTCGACCGGCTGCAATAGTCAGCAGCCCGCCGATCAAAAAGATTGCTGATTGGCGTGACAGCATGCTCAGCGGCCGGCTGGTACTGGAACTGTTGTCAAGATTTCTTGGATGACATCGCTTGATGTCATCTGATGACTTCGGCCGGTATGGCGCAATACCAGTCGATGAGCCAGTACAGGAACTGCGAGTTCCTTCACGTCGTCGGGTGTTGAGTAGTCGCGACCACGAGATGCGGCAAGAGCGCGAACTGCACGGGCAAGTTGCACCATGGCTCGTGGCGATAGTCCGAGCGAGACATGGGGGTGCTTACGAGTTGCATGAGCAATA
>CALPPJ020000266.1 GCA_943325425.2 Bifidobacterium breve
AAGTTCTTCCGATTCAGTAGCCGCTCGAGTACTCACACTTCTTGGTGTTGGTGACGATGAACGTTTCACTTCATTTGATGGCCGCGCAGCGCATCGAGAAGCTCTCGAGGAATTGATGCGCGATTGGTGCTCACAGCGTTCACGTGACGAAGTCATTCGGCTCTTTGAAGAAGCTGAAGCCGCCATTGGCCCAGTGATGGATATGGCCGATATTGCTGTTGATCCTCATTTCTTATTCCGCGAAGCAGTCACAACGGTTGGTGAGACTCCGATGCAGAACTTGATCGCAAAGTTGTCAGTCACACCTGGGTTGTTACGTCACGAAGGTCGCGCCAAAAATGCCGATGGTGACGACATCAGAAAGAATGGCTGGAGCCAAACAGATGGAGCAGAAAATGAGTAACTCAACCAAGCCATACGTCTATGTCGCTGGACCACTTTTTGATGAGGGTGAACGGTGGTTCATTGAAAAAATTGATCAACTCATCCAAGATGCCGGCTTTGACACCTTTTTGCCACACCGAGATAACCCCCCAAAGACTGCCGAGAATGTTGGTGAGATTTTCTTAAACGACAAGGGCGGCATTGATCGCTGCCAAGTAGTTGTCGCGAACCTGAATGGCATCATGACCGATGACGGCACTGCTTGGGAGATGGGCTACGCGTACGCACATAACAAATACATCATTGGGCTATTCACCGACTGGCGTGCCCGTTTTCCCAATGGCAACGAAGTTGTCAACTTAATGATGCAATGCAGTATCAACAAGTTGGTGCGTTCACTCGATGAGTTAGATGAAGCATTGAACGGCTGGCTGGCCGCCCAACAAAAATAGTTTTAAACGCCCGTACCAATTGGGCATGAAACGCCAGTTCCGCCAATACCGCAGTAGCCGTTCGGGTTCTTAGCGAGATACTGCTGGTGATATGGCTCGCCGTAATACCACTCACCCATTGGTGCGATCTCCGTTGTGATGTCGCCATAACCAGAAGCCATGAGCTTTTCCTGGAAAATGTCGTGCGACGAACGAGCAGCATTCATTTGTTCGTCAGTCGTAGTGTAAATCGCGCTGCGATACTGCGAACCCATGTCGTTGCCCTGACGCATGCCTTGCGTGGGATCATGATTTTCCCAGAAGACTTTCAAGAGTGATTCATATGAAATGACTTTGGGATCAAAGATCACAAAGAACACTTCCGCGTGCCCAGTGAGTCCGGTGCAGTTTTCTTCGTAGGTGCAGTTGGGTGTGTAGCCACCGGCGTAACCCACAGCAGTTGAATAGACACCTGGCAACTGCCAGAACAGTCGCTCGGCTCCCCAGAAACATCCCATACCGAATACCGCTTTTTCGGTACCAGCCGGCCACGGTCCACGTAGCGGTGCGTCGAGTACGAAATGCTTTTCAGGCACTGGCATGGTTTGATCGGTGCGACCAGGCAATGCATTTTCTGGAGCGACCATTGCGGTGTTCTTCTTGGCAAACAACATGAACTGATATTACGCCCCATGTCGCACAGTAGTTTTGTCGGGTGCCCATAATTCGTGAACTCACCGAAGACGACCTCGACCTGATGTTGGCCATTAACCAAGAGAACGTTCCAGCAGTGGGACATGAAACTGCAGAAACTATGCGGCAAATCTTTGAATGGTCGTATCTTGCCCTGGGCGTTGAGGCCGATGAGGCTCTTGTCGGTTACTGCCTCATGATGAAACCAGGTCTGCCATACGGCAGCACGAACTATCAATGGTTCTGCGACAAGTACGACGATTTCATCTATCTCGATCGAGTGGCCTTCACTGAGTCTCATCAAGGTAAGGGATACGGCTCTCTTCTCTACAGCGAAGTTGAGTCACGCAGCACTGCACCACTATTTACTCTTGAGGTCAACCTTGAACCGCGTAATGACGGTTCACTGCGCTTTCATGACCGACTCGGATTTATTGAGGTGGGTCAACAAGTCTCTGGCAGCGGAAAACTTGTCAGCTTAATGGCGAAAACTTTGCGCTGAAATTACGAGCGCCGGTCTTGCAAGAAGCGAAACTTTTCGCGCACTTCAGTGACCCGTTCACGCGTCACATCGGCGTACAAGATGCATTCTTCATAAGGTGCACCTTGAGCAAGAGTTTCGCCGTAGGGATCAAAGATTCTGCTGTCGCCGCTATACACCAATGATCCACCTTGACCAACGCGGTTGCAGCCAATTACATACGTTTGATTTTCGATTGCTCGAGCCTGCAACAACGACAGCCAGTGCATACTGCGTGACTCTGGCCAGTTAGCCGGAACTAGAAAGACATCGGTGTTTTTGGCGAGTTGCCAAAATTCATCAGCGAAGCGCAAGTCATAACAAACAAAGAGAGAAACTCGTAAGTCGCCAACTTCAATCGTCACGAACTCACTACCCGGGCGAACGTGTTTATCTTCGCCACCAAAAGTGAATGGATGAATTTTCTCGTATCGATATTCAACGCCGTCAGGGCTAACGACGACAAAGGTATTTGCCGGCCGCCCATCAGCTGAAGTTACTGAAAGTTCAGGGCACGTACCGCCAATCCAGATGTGATGCTCTTTGGCCATTGAGGCCAAGAATTGCGAAGAAGGTCCGCCAGTCACTTCGGCGAACGATGAATTGTCAACGGCAAATCCTGTCGAGAACGTTTCGGTGAGAAGCACAAACTCAGCACCGTTTAATTCGGCCTCGGCGATGAGTACACGCAGGTGGTCAAAGTTTGCTTCTCGATTACACCAAGCAATGTCATGTTGAATCGCCGCAAACCTCATGGCATTGCCTTCAATCGTGACACTGCTTCATCAATCATTTCGTACTGCTTGCAAAAAGCGAAGCGCACTAAGTGACGACCTTCGTGTTGGTGGGCACGATCATAGAAAACAACATTCGGAATACCGACGACTCCGCATTTATGCGGAAGCGATCTGCAAAACTCGTAGCCATCGCCATCAGGTTGTATTGGTCGAATATCAACTGTGATGAAATATGTTCCTTGAGGATTGTATACCTCAAAGCCAGCTTGAGTGAGTCCTTGCATCAAGTGATTCCGTTTTCCTTCAAGGTCGGCAGCCAACGCAGTGAAATACGAATCAGGCAATCGAAGGCCAGTCGCAATTGCTGGCTGGAATG
>CALPPJ020000267.1 GCA_943325425.2 Bifidobacterium breve
CCGATGATCGTGCCTGTGGTTATGGAGGCGTAATTTTGCGTCGCTTGGTTGTAGTGGTTGCGCTGTCGGGTGTGTTGTTGACTATCTCATCGTGTGGGAAAGGTTCATCCGAGCCTGAAACAGCAGGATTGCGCCTTGATCAGATTGAGGTTGCTCTTGATGCTGTTGAAGAAGTTGCGGGACCAAACCTGAACTTGTTTGAAGTTAATGCGACAACTGAATTGGTGAATATCTTTGAGGCGACTGATCTTGATGGTGTGCCAAACGACGATGGACTTCCCGACGCGGTTAAGCGTTACGTCTTTACCGAAAAAGATGGCCTCGAAATTGATCCTGATTTAGTTGGGGCAAATGGACCGACTTTTCAACGATCGGTTCTTGACTACGACCCGACAACAATTTTGAACAAGGTGTTATCAGAGTTGCCAAATTCAACACCGCAGATGTTTGTCATCACGGCTGCGGGTACCGCCGAGGCCCCCACGGGGACGGTTCAATACCGATTGTTGATGCAGTCCACGCAGGGTGGGCAAATGTCGGTTGTACTCACGAAAGCCGGTGAAATTGTGGGAACCGACGCCGAATAATCAACTTGATCGTGGATCGAGTGCTCATTGATGTGAGTAATTCGGGGGTATGCCCGAACGCATGTGCGCCTCATTGCTAGCGTTCAATGCAATGGTCGCTAAGAAACCCGCAGCAAAAAAGCCTGCATCACGTACAAAATCTGCTTCAGAATCTGAAGTCAGCAAGCCAACGAAGCGTGAACCGCGCCAAAGCGAAGTGCGTCAGGCTATCGATGGTCGTCAGAGCGAGTTTTCGGCCATTGCGTTCATGTTGCTCGGCATCATCGTTGGTCTCGCGGTGTATCTGCGTTTGGCCGGACCAGTTGGTCGGGGAGCAGACACCGCCTTAGGGAGCCTGCTTGGGCTTGGTAGGTACCTTTTGCCGCCAGTATTTGTGGCCGTTGGTGTCACTCACCTTCGTGTTGATGAAAAACCGAACCGCATGAAACTCGTTCTTGGTTGGGGCGGGGTGGTTTTATCGGCTTTAGGAATTTTGCATGTCGTGAAGGGGCCAGACGCCTTTACCGGTGTGGACGAACTTGGTGGAGCGGGCGGCTGGTTAGGAGCGCTTCTTGGTCAGACACTTGGCTCGGCAGTTGGGGCGATTGCGGCGGTCCTCATTTTGGTGGCTGCGGCCCTCGGATGCAGTTTGTTGATTACATCACTCAGCCTGAAAGACACCGCAACCAAAATCAGCGAGATCTCCACGAAACTTTTTGGCGGTGCCTCATCACGTATGCGTTCGGCTGCCCAAAGTTTGAGCACTTTGTCCGGCGATCAAGAACTTAATGAAAATGAAGAAACTGAATATGAAAATGACACCGATCCAACGCCGCCAATGTTCGTGGTCGAACCTGAAGATCGTCGTACGCCCGAGGTAGTAGAAGAAGAGCCTGAAGCCCCCAAACCTGAACGGAAGAAACCGACCCCAGAAGTTGTCGTGGATGAGCCCCACACTCAAGGTCAACTCGACACTGGGGCTGCGCCGAAGAAAGGTTCGTGGAAACTCCCGCCAGTTTCGTATCTCACGCGAAGCGGTAAGCAAGCAATCGATCAAGCCGAGGTTGATCAGCGTGGAAAAGATTTAGAAGAAGCATTGCGGTCGCACGGCGTTGAGGTTCGTTTGGTTGATAAGACGGTTGGTCCGACCGTGACACGTTTTGAACTTGAACTGGGAGCAGGAGTCAAAGTTGCACGCGTGACCAGTTTGCAAAAAGACATTGCGTATGCAATGGCTGCAACTGATGTGCGAATCCTTGCGCCGATTCCAGGCAAATCTGCCATCGGTATCGAGGTTCCCAATAAGACGCGTCAATTGGTTTCATTGGGTGACCTCATGACATCAACCGAATCAAAGATTGCCAATCATCCGCTTGATGTGGCGATGGGTAAAGACATCGCCGGCCGTTCGGTTTTCTTGAACTTGGCAACGACACCCCACTTACTTATCGCCGGAGCAACTGGTGCTGGTAAGTCGAGTGGTATCAACTGCATCATTACCTCAATCTTGATGCGGGCAACTCCCGATCAAGTAAAACTGATTTTGATCGACCCCAAACAAGTTGAAATGGGTCAGTACGCGCGTTTGCCACACCTGCTCACGCAGCCAGTGACGAACCCGAAGAAGGCCGCAAATGCTTTGGCCTGGGCCGTTAAAGAAATGGAAAAGCGTTACGACTTGCTTTTCGAAATGGGTTATCGCGACATCACTGGTTTCAATGCGGCTTTTGACCGAGGTGAAATCAAGGCTGAGATCGGTTCTGAACGCGAATTTGAACGTATGCACTACATCGTTGTTGTGGTTGACGAATTAAACGACCTGATGATGGTGGCAGCCCGCGATGTTGAAGAAAGCATCACGCGTATCGCCCAGAAAGCTCGTGCAGTAGGTATTCACCTCATCGTTGCGACGCAGCGACCGTCGGTCAACGTGATCACAGGCGTGATTAAAGCGAACGTTCCAGCGCGCGCCGCGTTTGCGGTGTCGTCGCAGATGGACAGTCGAGTCATCCTTGATCAGATCGGTGCAGAGAAATTGGTCGGTAAGGGTGACATGTTGTTGTTGCCTGGTAACTCGTCGGTGGCTCAACGTATTCAGGGTTGCTGGGTTGACGAAGAAGAGGTGCGCAACGTTGTTGCTTTCTGGCGTCAGCAGGCGCCATCGGTCCAATACGTCAGCGGTGTTGAAGGCGAAGAGGCTCCGTCCGGCGGTAGTGGCGGCCAATCCATTACCGATGGTGTTGGTAATGACGACAGCGATGAAGCATTGTTGAAACGAGCAATGGAATTGGTGGTCCGCAGCCAAATGGGCTCGACATCAATGTTGCAGCGCAAGCTCGGTGTGGGTTTTGCTCGGGCTGGTCGATTGATGGACTTGCTCGAACAAAATGGCATCGTTGGTCCAAGTATCGGCAGTAAGGCTCGCGAAGTACTGATGACCGTTGAAGAGTTTGAGGCCCTGTAAGTTCAGCATGTTGTAACTTCCGAGCCAATTTGCTGTTAGGTCGGATGATTAGCATGATCTCTAGTAGGCCCAAGTTGGGCATGAACGGGGGAATGCAATGGA
>CALPPJ020000268.1 GCA_943325425.2 Bifidobacterium breve
AGACCAGAACCAGAACCAGCGGTAAACGAAGTTGAAACACTCCGTGGATTCTTGAATTATCAGCGCGCAACCCTGAAATGGAAATGCGAAGGGCTTGAGAGTGCCGCGATGAATACTTCTGTTGCGAAGTCTGCAATCACACTTGGTGGATTGCTGAAACACATGACCTTTGTAGAAAATGAATGGTTCTGGCGTTGGATAGGCGATAACGAGCGTTTGGAGCCATGGTTGTCCGCCGACTTTGCAACATTTCCAAATTGGGAATTTGATTCAGCGCAAAGCGAGAGTGTTGAATTACTTTTCGCAAACTGGAATGCATCAGTTGCGTTATCGGAAAAAGTGCTTTCGGATTCTTTAGCGAATGGTGGCCTGGATCAATTAGCTAAAAGGAAGTGGCCAAGTGGTGAATCACCGAGTTTGCGTTGGATTTTGGTGCACATGATCGAAGAATACGCACGGCACAACGGCCATGCAGACTTCATTCGTGAATCAATTGATGGCCAAACAGGGGAATAGTAGCTAGGCGAGTTTGAGGAACAGCTTCTCTACTTCAGAAATGCTGTAGCCCTGCTTCGCTGACTTCTTTGGGTCTTCTAAACATGATGAAAGACCAGAAGCAAGCATTTTGAAACCAACTTGATCAAGCGCTTTGGATGCTGCAGCAATCTGGGTGACGATGTCGCGACACTCTCGACTTTCTTCGATCATGGCCTGAATGCCACGAATTTGACCCTCGATACGTCGCAAGCGAAGCGATAGGTCGTCTTTAACGCCTTGGTTAATTTCCACGGCTGAACCACGTCTTTTTCGCCGGGGCGGCAGCTGAATTACCAGATCCGCACTGGCATCGCTGCGACTGCGAGAGATGCCCAAGCACCTGCTCTACGTGGGCGCCACATCCTGCCCATGTTGCCTTTTTGCACTTTCTACATTCGATTTGTCTGCACATACCCCATAGGGTATCCTGTACTCATGGAAAATGCAAACATGTTTCTGCGCCAGTACTACCTGCAATGTTTATCGCATGCCAGTTACCTCGTAGGTGATCGGTCAACAGGCAAGGCATTTGTTGTTGACCCTCAACGTGACGTTGATCAGTACATCAGCGATGCATCCGCGGAAGGTCTAACCATCACATCGGTGTTTGAAACACATTTTCATGCTGACTTTCTTTCAGGTCATCTTGAATTGGCATCGAAGGTGAATGCCGAAATTGTGTACGGCAAGGCCGCAGAGGGCCGTGTTGATTTTCTAATTCGAACTATGCAACATGGAGAACATTTCTCTCTTGGTGAAGTAGATCTTGAATTGTTAGAAACACCGGGTCATACGCCAGAGTCGGTATGTCTAGTTGTTCGCCCAAATGGACCATTAAGCACGCCACATGCAGTTTTTACGGGTGACACGCTTTTCATTGGCGATGTTGGTCGACCTGACTTGCTTTCAGCCGTGGGTTTTTCGGCCGATGATCTTGCTCATCAGCTTTATGATTCGTTGCACAACAAGTTGATGCTGTTGCCCGACGCCACAAAGGTGTATCCAGCGCACGGCGCAGGTTCGTCATGTGGAAAGAACCTGTCAACCGAGACAGTTTCCACCATCGGCGAACAGCGCAGAACGAACTATGCGTTAGCACCCATGAAAGTTGAGCAGTTTGTAGAAGCGGTAACGCAAGGCCAGTCAGTTGCTCCGTTGTATTTCCTATTCGCAGCAACAAAAAACCGACAAGCTCACGACCTGTACGTGGATGATGAAGGCATCACCATGATGTCGCTACAAGAGGTTATGGAAGCGCAATCAAATGGCGCCGTCGTAATCGACTCTCGTGACGACATGAGTTTTGCCGCCGGCCACTTGAAGGGTTCGATCAACGTTGGACTCTCTGGACGTTTTGCCGAGTATGTGGGCGAAGTGATGGAACCGGGAACAGCAATAGTGCTTATTGGCGACCCTGGAACTGATGCGGAAGCAAAAATGCGTTTAGCCAGAATCGGTTTTGACAATGTGGTTGGCGCACTAGTTGACCCTGTGAAGTCATTCTTCGAGAATCCCGGCCATGTAGAGCGAATGTCACGATTGTCGGTGGAAGCGTTCAATGAACGAATCAATACTGTTCCGAATCTTTCACTTATCGATATTCGAAACCCTGGAGAAGTTGAGCAGGGGAGCATTGCTGGAGCACGACACATCAGCCTTCCGTCGCTACTCAAGCGACTCAATGAAATCAACAAGTCAGAACCAGTTGTGGTGTTCTGTGCGGGTGGTTATCGCTCGTCAATTGCAGCGAGTCTGCTCAAGTCGCACGGTTTCACCGATGTCAGCGATCTCATCGGTGGTTATTCAGCCTGGTCGGCTATTCATTCGCTGTGACCTCGCTGCATTGGGAAAACGCTTATTTATCTAAGGCCGTAGAAGAGCGTTCCTGGAGTGAATCCGGCGACTCTGATGCTCTTGCAGAGTTGCTGGCATCGGGCATCAGCAAGCACGACGCAGTTATTGACATTGGTGGTGGTTCATCCACCTTCGTTGATTCGCTTCTGCGTAACTCATTTGAAAACATTTCTGTGCTCGACATTTCCGGCGCAGCGCTGAGCGAAGTGCAAGAACGCACAGGTCATCTTGGAACGAACGTTTCATGGATTGTTGGCGACGTTCTTAGTTGGAATCCACCACACCCATATAGCTACTGGAATGATCGTGCTGTGTTCCATTTCTTAGTCGATCCCACCGATCAGCAGAATTACGTAAACAAGGTTCGTGAAGCCACAAAGTCTGGAAGCCATATTGTGATCGCTACCTTTTCCCTAGAGGGTCCAGAGTCGTGTTCTGGATTGCCGGTACAGCGTTGGTCAGCAGAACAGTTAGCAGTGCTCTTCGCCGAGTTCTGCACAGTGGTATCCCATACCGAATACGAACACGTCACACCGTGGGGATCTAAACAGTCATTCATGCGCCTGCACTTGATGCGCAAATAATGATTTTCAGTTGTGCGTAGGGCAGCGAGGCACAGGGCTTTGCTCGAAACAGGATTCACAGAGCAAGATCCGTTTGCGGCAATCGCTGAGTTCGCAATTGTGGAAGTGACTAGTTGGCGATTGGCAATAATCGCATTCACCGATTACTG
>CALPPJ020000269.1 GCA_943325425.2 Bifidobacterium breve
AGACATTCTTGAAGACTTCTGGATGCAGCGTTGCAATCAGTGCGACCACGATCGAAGCGCTCCGTGACATTCCCAGACGGTTCGCCAGAGCAGCCGAAAGCCAGGCGACCGAGAAACCAATCAGGGCCATCAGCGCCTGCAATGTCAAACGATCAGAAAAAGGTGACAACCAAGCAGTCGTACCAAGAATCAAATTCCATAACGGTGGTTGCACGTGCAAATAAGCAACGCTTCGCAAGGGGTCAGTTGACAAAATATCCCAAGGAATTAACTGCCAGCCGATATTCAGGTAGTCCGTGGAGAACTTCTGTCCGGTCAAACAAACCACGACATAAACCAGCACCCATGACACGGCGGCTCGCGGCCCTGCATGCGACCAAAGTTTTCTGGAAGAGGAAACGATCGGTGTTTCGTTATGGAGCGACATACACATCTCGAATCATCTGATCAAGCCAGATCACCAAATCTGGGGCGTACTTCAAATCAATATGTGCACCGTCTGGTCGCATCTTTGGTTCAAACTCTCCACCCGGATGGGCTTTCACCGCACTAGCGAAATCGGCGTAGACGACGCGATCATCTTTCTCGGCGAATTGCTCAATGAGTTCGTTGTACCGAGCTGAACGACTGGGATCTGCTTCATCAAACGGGGGTACCCCCGTTTCGCCGGCGATGTAGGGAGGATCAACATTCGGTGTTGAAAGCCACACAATCTGCGAACCCGCCGACGACATCACATCAATGAAACTCGCGAACTGTTCAAGTAGCCATGCGTCATATTCAGGTTGCCCAATGTGCAACCAACCATCCACGCCTGGAATCTTTCGATCGGAAAGATCGGCTGTACCTCCAACGATGATCACCAAATTCGCGCGAAACTTCTGCACAATCGGTCCCAGCGAATCACGCCACTCGGTACAACCTGGACGAAAATCTTGTTCGACTCCGAGATACGTGATCGGTGTATTTTCACCAATTCCACAACCGACTCCTGGGCTTGGCTGAACAGTGACTTGATTGGTTTCTTCCCAATCGTCAAGTCCAGACGCCAACACCCAACTTTGCGAGTCACCCACCATCCTGATGCGAGCGGGCAACTCTGCATCAACGGGTGAAACGACTGGCGCGTTCGCTGGCAGGTCGGGCAAATCTGCAAGAGCTTGTTGCTGCAGTGCAAGCGCTTCTTCATTCAAAGTTGACATCACGTCATTTGTGCTGTTGCGACGAGCGTTACCTGCGAACGCAATCACAGTTCCGACGAGCGCTATCAAGGTCAGATAGACGAAGAGTCGCTTACCTTTCCAGAGTTTGCGTTGCCGCACTGGATTCTCAAGCAAGTAATAGATCAAGCACACCACCAACATGGTGCTTCCGGCTTTTGCAATGAACATCCAGAAATGATCGATCGTGACCCAATCGGTCCCGGGCATTCGAATGCGCGGCAAGTTCGGGTCAAGTCGCAACGACTCCCAAATCAAGAACATCGGCCAGTGCACCAAATAGATCGTGTAGGTCACCTGACCCATCCATGCGAGAGGTTTCCACGACAAGAAACCACACATGCCCCTTCCGGTGGTTGCATACGCAATGATCAACAAAGTGATCAATCCGTTAAAGAACACTGCCCAGGGGAAGAAAACATCACCCCATTGGTTTTGCCAACCGATCTTGAACCAAACAATGAATGCTCCAACAATGAGCGGCCACGACAGAGCCACAAAAAATGGCCTTCGTAATGCATCGATGATTCTGGGCACGTAACGCCACACCGACCACAGCACCGCGAATGCCGCCCCCATCAAAAACTCGCCGACACGTACTTCAGTGGCGTAATAAGCGCACGACGAATCTGAACATTGAGCGTTCAAGACTGGCAACTGACTCCACAACGGCGAATTCGTGCGATAGTACGCACCAAGTGCAATCGCGCCGATGGCAAGCGTTGTGAGAACAACGAAAAGTTTCCATACGGCGCGTCGCGTGATTTTCTTACGTAAAAGAAACAGACACAAAACAGGAAAAACCAAATACACCTGTTCTTCTAACGACAGGCTCCACAAGTGCTGTACCGGATTACCGAGACCAAACAATCCCCCGTAACTTTTGCCAGCCGACTGCAAGTAAATGTTCTCGAAATAGGCCAGGCCCGAAAACCATTCCCACGGAGCGAGACGCCGACCCGAACCCGGAAACAAAGTCCAGATAACGACCACGGCCAACAACACAACGAATGACGCTGGAAACAATCGGCGGGCACGTCGCTCATAAAACGATCTCAATGAAATCGTTCCCGACTTATCCCATTCAGCCACAATCAATCGAGTAATCAAGAATCCCGAGAGGGTGAAGAACATTGAGACCGTCAGTTCGCCGCCAGTCATCCACGTAATGCTGTGGTGATAGAGCAAAACAATGATGACGGCCAGGCCGCGAACACCGTCTAACGCAGGCAAATGCCCAAGACGCGTTTCGATGCGAGGTTCGTCTGACATGCCGAAATGAGGTTAGTTGTTGGCCGACGTCTTCTCAGGGCTACTCAACGAGTCGCAAGCCTGTTGGTGCAATCGACCGCTCGGCTTGTGGAAGCTCGACAACAAACTCAGTGCGGTGTGCTGGGAACACATGCTCCGACAACAACACGGCTCGACCATCCGTATCGGTGGTAGTTCGCGTACAGCGAAGAACCGGAGACCCCACAGGAATACCCAACAACAAGGCATTCTCCGGCGAAGCCGCATCGGCCCCAATGGTCTGCGTCGCACCTTTCAACGGGACATCAAGGAGTTCGTAAAACGGCGACCGTTCAACGTCGGCCCGCGACAAATGCTGACCTAAATCGGCACGACACCAAACCGTCACCAAAGCGAACGGTTCACCATCAGCCAAATTCAGTCGCTTCACGCGCAACACTTGATCGGCATCAAGAATCTTCTTGACCTGTGTTGACGCCTTTTCAAAGGCGAATTCAAGGATTCGCCGTTCGGGCTTGATTCCGCCGTCGAGCAATTGCGCTTCAATCGTTGCCAATTGACCAAGGCTTTGTTGCAAAGGAGCGGCCGCAACAAACCAACCAAACCCTTGACGAGCATCGACCAGCCCGTCATCGCGCAAGGTCTC
>CALPPJ020000270.1 GCA_943325425.2 Bifidobacterium breve
AGTTTTGGCAGCTTGTGGAATGTTGTGTTCAGCAAAAAATGCTTGAACGTCTGCTTCTAATTCTGGAGTGTTGAGGAATTTGACGGGATCAATCATCCGAACAATCGTGTTCGTTGGGAATTTCACTTGAGCCTGGTCCCAATAGCTGCGAATGAAGTTCCATGCAAGAACTCCATTTTCTCGAAGGGCAATGCAACGAGCCAAGACAAATGGGGCGTTCTGGCTTTTCACTTCGCCAGCAACCGCGAAGTTGCATGTTCGCTGTACGAGTTCGGGGCTGTCAAAATCGGTCAGTGCATAGAGATAACGCAACTGGTCTTGTGGGTTCGCGGTCGTGCGGAATTTGTCAAGGAAATACTCGTAAGCACCTTCGCCACTCGTTGATGCGACGACTGTTGTTGCTGCCGCGACTAGTTCTGGATGTACTGAATTCGCTTGCTCGTCGTGCTGCTCAAGTAGTTCTTGGCATTTTTTCTGAGCATCGGTGTCGTTGCCATTGACCGCCAATAACACGACAAGGATCCCGCGCAGTTTTGCCCGTAGATCGTCTTCGCCAGGTTGTGTCTGCCATCCCAGTTCGGCGACGACTGGAGCGATCAACGCACGAATTCTCTGTTGGAGTTTCGGGTAGTTCGATTCGTTCAAGAGACGTCCGCAACCGCGAAGCCCGATCGCGATGGCTTGCCAAACTGCAAGGTCGCGCTCATGAGTGAATCCGCTCACGAACGACATGAATTCAATTGCGGCTAGGCGTCCAGCGACAACGGCGTTCCACGCATCGTCGACGAGGCTGTAGCGCTCAATGACTGCAAGCTTTGCTAATTCTGGCCCTTGAAGTCGTGTGAGTAGTTCGGGGGAATAGGCAACGCGGTAGTAGCCGTAACCACCAGCATTGACGACTATTGCTTCGTTTGAGTTATTGATTGAAATCTCGAGTGGTTGATCAGATAGCAAGTATTTGGTATTTGACCCATTCATGCGAATATGGACTGGGACGAGCCAATGTTGCGTCTCGGTCAGTAACTCAGGGGTAAATGAGAAGCGCTGCTGTTGGAGAATCAGTTTCGTTTTCGTCGCATCAAGACTTGCCGCGATGAGGGGGTAACCAGGTTGCCAAATCCAAGAATCCATTAACTCACGAACTGGTTCTCCGCCATCGCGTGACACTGCAGTTTCGATGGCGTCCCATAAATCCGAAGTTTCAGTGTTGCCGTAGGAGTGTGTATTCAAGTAGAGGCGTATTCCTTCGCGGAATCGTTCGGTCCCAAGATATTGCTCGAGCATTCGCAAGAGAGAGCCGCCCTTTTGATACGTCAGAACATCAAACATTCCTTCACAATCTTCGGGTGAACGAACTTCGAACTCAACTGAACGCGTATTGATCAGTGAGTCGACTTCAAAGGCAGCGGAACGCTCGAGAGAAAAGCTGGTCCATCGCTCCCATTCCGTTCGGAAAGAATCGACAGCGGCTACTTCCATAAAAGTTGCAAAGGCTTCATTCAGCCAAATGCCGTTCCACCATTTCATTGTGACAAGGTCGCCAAACCACATATGGGCAAGTTCATGGCTCACCACATCGGCCACATTTTGTTGGTCGGCTTGGGTGCTCGTCGCGGGGTCGACCAACAGCAGGCTTTCGCGATACGTAATACAGCCGACGTTCTCCATTGCTCCGGCGGCGAAATCGGGCAATGCCACCATGTCAATCTTGGCGTCGGGGTATGGGATTCCGTAATAGTTGACAAACCAGCGCAGGCTCTTGATGCCGACATCCATTCCGAAGTCCGTCAAATGTCCCTTGCCTGGAGTGTGAACTATTCGCAATGGAACTCCGTCAACATCAACCGGTGCCGTTGCTTCGAGTTTGCCGACTACAAATGCCACGAGATAGGTGCTCATGGGCATGGTGTCAGCGAACTTAACGGCGACTTTGTCACCACTTTCACGGGCAAGAACCGAACGGGAGATCTCGGGTCCGTTGCTAATCGCTAAGTGATCGGGAGACGAAATCAGCGTGGTGGAAAAGACGGCTTTAAAATCGGGTTCATCAAAACACGGAAAAGCACGACGGCAATCCGTTGATTGCATCTGAGTTGTAGCAACGACTTGTTGTTGGCCATTTTCATCTACGTATGTGCTGCGATAAAACCCTCGAAGTTTGTCATTGAGAATGCCTGAGAAGACAATGTCAATCATTGCGATTCCGGGTTGGACCTCTTCGATCAGTCCGATGAATAGTCGCTCTGATTCGATATCGAGACTGAAGGGAGCAGGTTGGCCGTCGACAAATACGGACGTGATGTCAAGTTCGATTGCGTTTAGAACGATGAGTCGCGTTGCTGCCAGAACCTGGGCAGTGATCACTGCTTGGCCAGTAAATGTTGAATCAGCAAGATGGGGTTCAAGCGTGAGGTCGTAGCGGGTGGGAAGAACGTGGCGGGGGAGACGGTATGGGTCAAGTTGGGAGCGGTCAACAGGCGATTGAATTTGGGATGAGGTCACGTCCGAAGCGTACTGTGCGACAGTTCGTGGTCGCCACGCCCGCCATCTAGTTTCACCATTGGGAAGTCTCTTCAGATGCTCTCAAGGGACTAGCGTTACAACTCGTGTCAACACAGCCAAATTCAGAGCCAATTTATGACGTTGTAGGAATTGGCAACGCGTTAGTGGATGTCATCGCGCATGCTGATGACAACTTCATTCACGAGCAGGCCCTGGTGAAAGGTTCGATGACGCTTGTCGACACCGATCGGGCACTGCATTTATATAAGGCGCTCGGAACCGCTGTAGAAATGAGCGGTGGATCGGCCGCCAACACGGTCTGTGGAGTCGCAAGTTTCGGTGGCAAGGCTGCGTATATCGGCAAGGTGAGTCACGACGATCTCGGCGAAGTATTTGGTCATGACTTGTTGGCTGTTGGTGTGCACTTCAGCCCCGGACACCATCTAGATGGAATTCCGACGGGACGTTGCATCATCGTTATCACGCCAGATGCACAACGAACAATGAATACCTTCTTGGGAGTTTCATCATTTATGGAGCCCAATGACGTTGATGTGTCGGTTGTGTCATCAGGCAAAGTCCTCTACATGGAGGGGTACCTGTTCGATCG
>CALPPJ020000271.1 GCA_943325425.2 Bifidobacterium breve
TCAGCCGACGCACCGTTTGCTGGTCGCGACAAAGAAATCAAAGAAGCAGTGCGCAGCCTTACCAAGAAGTTGGTTCGTAAGCGCATCGTTGAAGACGGTATTCGTATCGACGGTCGCGGACCGCGCGATCTTCGTGCAGTGTCTGCCGAAGTTGGCGTCTTGCGCACCGCACACGGTTCTGGTTTGTTCCAGCGTGGCGAAACACAAGTGATGAACGTAACGACTTTGGCCATGCCCCGCATGAACCAGATGCTCGACACGTTGTCGCCCATTACCGAAAAGCGTTACATCCACCACTACAACATGGCTCCGTGGGCCAATGGTGAAACTGGTCGCGTTGGTTCGCCGAAGCGTCGCGAAATCGGACACGGTGTTTTGGCCGAGCGGGCATTGTTGCCCGTGGTGCCAAGCCAAGAAGAGTTCGCTTACGCATTGCGTTTGGTCAGCGAAGTCATGAGCTCAAACGGCTCGACGTCAATGGCTTCAGTTTGCTCAAGCAGCTTGTCGTTGATGGACGCCGGTGTGCCGCTCAAGGCCGCTGTTGCTGGTATCGCGATGGGACTCATTTACGCCGAAGGCAAGTACCTCAGCCTCACCGACATTCTTGGAGCCGAAGATGCCTTCGGTGACATGGACTTCAAAGTGGCCGGAACTTCCGACGCCGTGACTGCATTGCAGCTCGACACCAAGATCGACGGAATCCCCGCCGATGTTTTGGCAGCTGCACTCGAGCAGGCCAAAGAAGCTCGCCTCAAGATTCTCGACGTGATGAACGCCGCGATTTCAAAGGGCCGTGACACGGTTGCTGAATCAGCTCCGAAGATCATCTCGATCAACATCCCCATGGACAAGATCGGTGAAGTCATCGGACCGAAGGGCAAGGTCATCAACACCATCCAGCAAGAGACCGGCGCCGACATTGCTGTCGACGACGACGGCGTTGTTGGCATCGTGACGATTGCTGCTGTTGAAGGCTGGCGCATGGAAGATGCCAAGGCTCGTATCTTGGCCATCGTTGATCCGCCCAAGGCTGAACTCGGCGCCATCTACAACGGTCGCGTTGTGAGCATCACCAAGTTCGGTGCATTCGTCAACATCTTGCCGGGACGTGATGGACTCATTCACATCTCGAAGCTCGGTGGCGGCAAGCGCATCAACAACGTTGAAGATGTCTTGAGCCTCGGCCAAGAAATCGAAGTTCGTGTTGAAGACATCGATGACAAGGGCAAGGTCAGTTTGACCCTTGCTGGCGATCCGCCGGCACCTGCTGCGTCATCGTCAGGTTCATCGTCGGCTCCGGCATCAGCACCTCGTGCTGCTGCACCAGCAGCTGATGGTCCTGTGACTGTCAGCTTCGACGATGCATTTGACAGCGAAATCAGTAGCGAAATCGGCGACCTCGGTCCTGGTGGAGCAGCTGGTGGTGAAGGAAGCAGCGGTCGTGATGACCGTGGTGGACGCGGCGGTCGTGACCGCGGTCCGCGCCGTCATCGCTGAGTAACACAAGCACGCGCGAAAGGCGCATGATTGACCTATTGGTTGATCATGCGCCTTTTTGCTATCTCGGAAACGTCGGCACTTGCGCACTAGTTTCTTGACGTGAACAATTCAACAGACCAGCGCATGTTGGGTCTTGATGGAGTGCGAGCTTGGGCTGTCATTGCCGTCGTTGCATTTCATGCAGGTCTTGTCACAGCGGGCGGGGTTGGTGTCGATGTCTTTATGGCGCTGTCAGGATTTCTGATTACTGGTGTTTTGATCAATGAATTAGAAAAAGGGCAAAGCCTTTCACTGAGCAATTTTTGGCGCAGGCGAGCGCGCCGATTAATCCCAGGATTATTTGTACTTTTGGCTCTAGTTGCCGTTGTTTCGCAGTTGAGTCTGAAGAATTGGACGACCCCAACCCCACGAGAAGTCGTGGGAGCATTGTCGTATTCTTCAAATTGGCTACGGCTAGGTGTGCAGCAGAGTTATTGGAATATCTTCAACGCCCCAAGCGCACTTGACCATTTGTGGAGCCTCGCGATCGAAGAGCAGTTCTACGTGTTATGGCCGCTGATCGTCATGATCTCGTGGAAGATTGGCCGACGTCGTGCTGTCATCATCTCTACAGGTTCATTACTTGTTATGGCAGCGACAGCGCAGATTCTTTTGGCACTCAACAATGCCGGTATTGAACGCATCTATGTAGGGACCGATACCCGAGCGCCAGCATTTTTGGCCGGAGCTTTCGCATGTCTCATTCGTCCAGCGTTGTCCGAACGATCTGTTGTCTGGTTGCGCCGATCAATCGTCGTGCCAGTGGGCGTTTTAATCGCGGCTTGTTTTGTTTTAGTTGGAGATGAACGAGTCACTTATCAGGGTCCATTGATTGTTGTGAGTCTGTGCGGTGCGTGGTTGGCCTTGAGCGCGAGTCACGTTTTGGCGACTTCAAAGAAGTTTTCAATGTTGACCGCTAAACCAGTCACATCAATTGGTCGATGGAGTTATGGGATCTATCTCTTCCATTGGCCAATTTTGATTGTGATTGGTCTCAGTGAATTCAATTCATTGGTTCGTTTTCTCATAGCGATGGCAGGATCTACGGCTTTCGCGGCCGCTAGTTACGAATTATTTGAAAATCGAATACGTGTGAAGGGAATTTCTCGGCAAGTGATTCCGCTTACTGCATTTGCGGTTTGTGTTGTTGCGACGATGGCATTCTTGGTGAGTAAGACGCCTTTGCCCGATGTCAGTCCAGAAACTCGAGCCGAACTACTAGATACCTTGCCGCCAGTAGAAACATCACCTCCTGGTGCAAGCCAAGACGAATCGGCGAATATCGAGAAAGCGGTTAAGCCACGAATCTTGGTTATTGGTGACTCGGTGGTTTATGGACTCTTTCATCAATTTAAAGCTGAGGCGGCACGCAGGGGTCTTGATATTGCAGTACGAGCCGCCCCAGGTTGCACGATGAGCGATCAGCCGAACGATCAGAACAATTCATTTACAACCGAACTTTGCGCTCAAATTCGTCAGGGATTGCGCAACGATGTGGAGTCCTTTCGCCCAGAAGAAATCATCGTTTTTTATGGGGGGACATGGTCGCCATATCTTTGGCATGGTGAAGA
>CALPPJ020000272.1 GCA_943325425.2 Bifidobacterium breve
CCTGAACCGATGACTGCCAACTTGGGCGAGGGAACACCCTTGAACTGGGCGTAACCGACCATGTGGTCAGCTTTGGTGATGTGGTTGATGCCAGACATCACGAACATGATCGAAAATACGATGCGGGCAATTAGAAATACTGTGGACATTTTGTTCTCCTTCATTCAGCCGAGGGGTCTCGGCAACTAGATGCGCAATGAGCGCCGACAGACCTTATGAAGTCTTGAAGTAAATGTGGGGCATTTGTGTTTTTCTGCGCTCGTAGGTTCGTTACCGTGGGAGTCATGAAACGAATAATCGCTGTATCTTGCGGGTTCTCATTGTTGGTGGCGTGTAGCAGCTCAAATGATGCTCAGTCAGACTCAACAGACTCATCTGCGATGACAACTGATGTTGTGTCCGAAGCCCCGACGACAACACTGGCTCCATTAAGCGAACTTGATTACCTCACTGCAGCGGTCGACCCGTTGTGGTCAACGACTGCAAATGACGACTTCGCTGGCATGACACTGGCTCAAACTGCTGGCGGAGACGCAATTGATGTGGCGACCCGCATGTTTGGTCAGCCATTTGATGTTCCGCTTCCCGAAGACGTGATGTTTTTTTCTGGCGCTCAGTGGATTACGAAATCTGATGACGGAACATGGAACTCGTGGAGTCAAATTGATTACGCAACAATGGTTGGTGTCGAGGAACTTGAAGTCGCTGTGAATTCAGATTTTAAAGATGCGAATTACGTGCCTGGAGTCAGAGTCGAATCAATCGTTGGTGATGGTGTAAAGATCGTGTCTCTTAATTTCCCCGCGACCGAAGATGCATCGGCGCAAGGTTGGGAAACAGTGACAATTTCAATTGGTCCCGAACTTGATGGGCTTGACCCAACTGGACGTAACGCGGTCACGGTCCGCTGGGAACAAAACGTTGAAACACTCAATGAAATCTCGGTGACACCGTTCTTGCGTGGCTGGCTCGGTGAACTTCCCATTCCGGAAGATGTTGATGTCGCCGAATTTCATGCAACGATGTACAACTTGTCAACATCGACTTTAGATATTGAAGCAAACTTCACGACGTCTACTGATCGCTTTGATGAACTTGCAGATTTCTTTGCCGAAGAACGTATCAGCGGTGCCTTGGTTCTCGAGGGATATACATTGCCGCCCGACATGGCAATCATCAACGAACTTGATTTCGGATTCTTCCCGATGTTGGCCAACAATGATCTGACTGTTGAGATCACTCGCGATCTTGATGACTCATCTGCCCCGATGAACATCCGCCTCGGAGTCAGCATGCAAGGAATGGTTGATAGCGACTTCTAACCCTGTGATTCTGGTGCAGAATAATTGCGAAATACGCAACGATTCTGCACCAGAAGCACAATGGAACTACTGGTTGGCGGCGATGTAGGCCGACAATAAGGCGTTGGCCTGAGTTGCGGCGTCAGCAAGTGCGGCTGCAACATCTCCACCTTGAAGCACTGTCGCAATGGCGCGAGCACTCAGCGCACGGATTTCACGTTGCGGTCCAAGAATTGCGCCAACGCTGGCCGGTGAATCAGAAACCTGCAACAACTGATCGTATGCAACTTTGAATCGCGGATCGCTGGTGTACTTCTCGGCAATTGCGCCAACTTCAAGGGCACTTGAACGTACGGGCACATAGCCAGTAGCGGCCGCCCACGTCGATTGACTTTCGGCAGTGATCAGGAATGAAATGAAATCCCAAACAGCCGCAGTCTTTGCCGGATCATCATGATTCACAATCCACAAGGAAGCTCCACCAACAATGGCGCCAGGTGCATCGGCATCGCCGGGTGCAGGCATCGGTCCAACACCAATGTCGTCAGCTGTTATTCCAGGAATCAATCCACCCTCAACAGTTGTCAACACGGTGCCAAGTGCAGCCGAAGTTGCAATCGTCATTGCAGCCGCCTTGTCGGGATCGGCCAACTTGAGCAATGCATCTTGACCACTTGCGTTGTCACCAACGTTGAAGGCGAGACCGTCGTTCACAAGGGTCTGAAGCTCGGTGAGTAAATCAATACCAATCTGACCATCAAAGTTGACCTTGGTTGAAGGTGCGGCGCGACCGTTGTCGTTATCTGAAAACAACTCACCAAGTTTGGCGAACCACTGCTCTAAGAACCAGCCGCCACCACTGTCAGCGCCGGTATCAAGTGACAAACCAAACGCCGCAGCTCCACTGTCCACAATCGCCTGCGACATCGTGCGCAACTCGGCCATGTTGGTCGGTGGCTTGTTGGGGTCGAGGCCAGCAGCTTCAAAAACTTTCTTGTTGTAGTACAACACCGGATCTGAAACGTTGAAGGGCATTGACCACTGCACACCTTCGGTGAAGTACTGATTCAAAGCCTTGGGCAAGAAGTCAGAGGTATCGTAAGCAGCGGATTCGATACACGCGCCGACTGGAACATTTGAGTCAGTGTCGCCCATGACTTGCACGGCGTACTCGGGTGCTTGCACCATTTCGGGGCGACTGTCTTGGCTGCTCTGCAAATACTTGTCGAGAGTCTGTTCGTAGCCGCCCTGATTTTCTAATGAGACCTTGACCTTGGTCTGCGAAGCGTTGTATTCATCAGTCAATGCAGTGAGCGAATCTTCAAGATCACCGTTCATACCGTGCCAGAAAGTGATGTCGATGGTCTCGGTGGCTGAATCAAGTGCAGTCGTGTCACATGGGGGCAAAGATGCCAATGGTGTTGCGACAGTGGTGGGTGCCGCGGTTGGTGCGCTGCTATCACCACTTGCGGGTGCTTCGGTGCTACCGGAGTCGATGATGGAACTGCTTCCTCCACCTCCACATGCAGCAAGGAACAACGCACTGGCCGTGACGCCAGCAAGTAATAGACGGGATTTGTTGGGGGTTTTCATTTCATCCTTTCACTGCGCCGGCGGTGAGCCCACGCACTAATTGTTTCTGGAATACGACTAAGACAATCAAAATCGGAACTGCAGCAATGATTGTTCCCGCCATAATCAAGTTTGGTTTATCAAGGTCGGACGACCACAAGAGTCGTAAGCCTGTTTGTACGGTGTTCATGTCATCTTCGGTCGTGATGAGCGATGGCCACAGGTATTGATTCC
>CALPPJ020000273.1 GCA_943325425.2 Bifidobacterium breve
CGAAGGACGGCAAAATCATGATGTACACCTCGGGGTGACCGAAAATCCAGAACAAGTGCTGCCACAAGAGTGGGTCGGCACCAGAGGCCACGTCAAAGAATGTTGCATCAAAGGAGCGCTGGAAGGACAGCAAGAACAACGCAACGGTGATGACAGGAATCGCGAACAGCAACAAGAACTGAGTGACGAGGGTCATCCACGTGAAGATGGGCATACGCATCATCTTCATTCCGGGGGCCCGCATGTTCAAGATGGTCACGATCAAGTTGATTGATCCAGTCAATGACGCGATACCAGTGATCTGCAGTCCGAGGACCCAGAAGTCAATGCCATGACTTGGGGAAAAGAGCGTGCTGCTGTTCGGGGCATACATGAACCAACCACCGTCGGCCCCACCACCCAAGAACCATGACGAGTTCAAGAACAAACCACCGAACAAGAAACACCAGAAACCAAAGGCGTTGATTCGTGGGAATGCCACGTCACGTGCACCAATTTGCAGCGGAACGAAATAGTTTGCGAACGCCGCGGCCATGGGCATCACGAACAAGAACACCATTGTCGTGGCGTGCATCGTGAACATCTGGTTGTACTGATCAGCGTTCAGAACTTTTCCGTCTGGAGCGATGAGCTGCAAACGAATCAAAAGTGCTTCAACACCACCAACCAAGAAAAAGAAGAACGCGGTCACGCCGTACATGATTCCGAGCTTCTTGTGATCAACAGTGACAACCCAGTCACGCCAACCATTTGACGCGGCGGGCCGCTTGAAAACACCAAGTGCTTCGCTCGGCTTGACGCCAAGAGGCGCTCCGCCGGCAACAGCCACTTCAGTGGAGGGACGATCGATGATGGTCATCTGAGTGTTCTCCCGTTATTTCCGCTCGAGCAGATAGGCGATGATGGAATTGATTTGGTCTTCAGTGAGACCGAGCGCTGGCATACCTCGGTACAAACCACCGGTCGTCGTCAACTTGGTCGGGTCGGCATACATCGGCTTCTTGGCCGGCGCATTACGCAACCACTCACGGAGATCTTTTTGATTCAGACAATCAGCAGAAACACCAGCAAGGTAGCGCTCACCGAAATCGGCAGAGGAGGCATTCCAAACATTGTCGCGGCATTCGGGCGTGAGCAAGTCCCATGATGCACCAGCGAAAGTGTTGCGGGTCATGAGGTTGGTCAAGTTCGGCGCAGCGCCTGATACGAGATATTGATCGGGTGCGGAAATAATCAGGCTTCCATCGGGATTCGCAATGCCATTGACTTGGTGACAACGGCTGCACTGTTGAATGTACAAAGCCTCACCAATAGCCGCTTCGGTACCAGCCTCGGGAGCGGTGTATTCCTCGAGTTGGTTCGCAACCCACTTGTCGTAATCAGCACGTGACAACACGACTGCTTCCATACGCATGTACGCGTGCGATAGACCACAGAATTCGGTGCACTGTCCGGCGTAAATTCCAGGTTCAGAACCCTCCATACGCAACAAGTGCACACGACCAGGAACGCTGTCTTTCTTACCGTTCAACTTCGGAATCCAATACGAGTGGATGACGTCACGGCTCGTGACTCGCAACAGCACCTTGGTGTCTTCTGGAATCACGAGTTGACCAGATGTCACGATCGGTTCAGTGATGCCGTACTCTTCAACGTTTGGTCCAGCAGCTGGGTAGTCGTACTCCCACCACCATTGTTGACCAGTGACGTTGATTGTCATTTCGGTATCGCTGGTTTTGGCCAACTTAAAAATCGTGCCTGCGGTCGGAATTGCGACACCCAAGAGAATCAACACGGGAATCACTGTCAACACAATTTCAAGTGCGGGCTTGCCGTGGGTCTGTTCGGGAATTTCCTGACCTCGGTCGCGGTATCGCACGACCGACCAAGCGACAGCAGCAAATACAATGACACCAACGATGCCAGCGACATAGAAAACAGGTCGCTGCAAATTGTCAATCATCTCAGCGTTTGGTCCAGCTGGTTGCCAGGTGTCTTGCGGTGCATCCTTGGCACAACTTGCCAAGAAACTCAACGCTGAAACGGCCATCGCAGCCTTTGAGGCATTACGCCAACGTCGTGCAGTCTTCATCGACTCTCCAACTTGATTAATCATCTTTTTCACGGCACCACCACCTCGACCGATGCTCCCTCAAGCCCAGGGACGGTAATGCTGAATCCCTCAGTACTTGAAAACGATGGCTTTGGAATATTCACGACTACCCCTTGTTGGCCACCTTTTGCGACCAAAGAAGTACACGCTTGGAGCAGAGTCTCGCGCTCAACACCGCCGCCCAAAGATTCGACGACCTTGCCGTATGTCACTACCATCCGGTGTTCGCCTTCATCTTCGTTATGAAAGAGGATGCTTGAGTTCAATGATCGTTGCAAAGTAATTGAGGTCAGAGGACCTGAGTAGCCATCCATCTCTGCATAGAGGGCACCATCTTTCAGAGTCACAGTGGCAGCAACGCTGCTCTTTGCCGACACGGCGCGTACCGCATCCTCATCCGAATACTCGACCTCTTCACCACAGGCCCGATGGGCAAAATGGTCTTCTTCAGCAGCCTCTGTCAATTGCTCGCGTTCTCCATCAAGTGCCAACACAACTCCGACTACCGAAAGACCGACGAAGGCCACACCACAAATGGTGCCAACGACCCGCCGGCTAGTGCCAGGTCGGATTGACAACATCGAACCAAACAACAAAACCAATGCGCCGACGATTGCGAAAACGATCGGACCGGCGCTGACCGATAACGACAAGAAAACTCGCGAAAACGACAACACGATCACGGCGAGCAACAATGCTCCAGCGATTGGAATTTCAAGCGGATGAACAACTCGACCACGGACACGATTGTTGTAACCAGCGTCGTCCGATGCCCGATCGCTCCAGTTTTGAATGAGCCATTCGCCGAGCATGGCGAACATCAATGCGATTCCTACCTTGAAAATTCCGGGAGAAGTCACGAGGCCGACGACCACCATGCCGAGTGACAATGCGACTCCTAATGGGAACCAACTACGACCAGATCCACGTTGTGCCGCCGGCGCCGAATCATGCTGTTCGGTGTCGGTCGATAACACATGACCATCGCGA
>CALPPJ020000274.1 GCA_943325425.2 Bifidobacterium breve
ATCCGAACGACCCCTTCAACCGCTGAGCGTCTCGGTTATTGTTTTCCACAATGACACATTGGGGGAAACAATGACCGAGCGTTTTGAAAATGGGTTTGCTGGACGAGTTGCCGTCGTGACGGGTGGCGGCACCGGCATGGGTCGTGAACTTGTGCGCCAGCTCACTGCCGATGGCTGCGACGTCGCCACATGCGATGTCATGGAAGACACCCTCGCCGAAACGGTGGCTATCTGTGCGGCCGATGGCAATAGCGGGAAAATCTTGACGGGTATCGCCGATGTATCAATCGAGTCTCAAGTGTTGGCGTTTCGTGATGCCGTTGCCGCATGGCGCCCGCATGTGAATCTGTTGTTCAACAACGCCGGCATCGGCGGCGGCGGAAGCATCGTTGATGATGATCGTGAGTCTTGGGAAAAGACTTTTGGAGTCTGTTGGTACGGGGTGTACTACAACACCCGCGCGTTCTTGCAGTTGTTGCTCGACGCACCAATCGGCCATGTCGTTAACACCAGTTCGGTCAATGGCTTTTGGGCTTCACTTGGCCCCAACGTTCCCCATACGGCATACAGTGCGGCGAAGTTTGCGGTGAAGGGCTTCACCGAAGCACTGATCACCGATTTCCGCATGAATGCCCCAACGTTGCGGGCATCAGTTGTCATGCCCGGCCACATCGGTACTTCAATTGCGATCAACTCGCGCAAACTGCTTGGGGCTGATCCCAAAGAAATGACTGAAGAACAGATTGCTCAGATGCGCACACGTTTAGCCAAGGCTGGACTCGATGTCAGCGCCGCCAGTGACGAAGACTTACGTCTCGGCATTCAGGCCCAAGGTGAACAATTCCGCGACAACGCCCCGATGTCTGCAGCCGAAGCGACCGGAGTCATTTTGAATGGAGTGAAGCGCGGCGACTGGCGCATCTTGGTGGGTGCAGATGCAGTGATTCTGGACGAAATGGTTCGCGAATTCCCAACCGATGCTTACTTGCCCGACTTCATGGAACGAGTTCAAGCTCGTGGCGTCTTCGGCGGGTTCACCAACTAACTGGTTCTTGCCAATTATTGATGACTTTGTTCTCTTGATTCTCAAGGTCAGCAGACACACAATGGTGGCATGGTGCAACAGTGGGCGTTACCCCAGGTCGTCGGAGTGCTCAGCGAAGTTAAAGCCAACGAGCGGCGAGTCGCGCTCACGCCTAACGGGGCCAAAGCCTTAATAGATGATGGTCGCCTGGTGGTCGTGCAAGCCGGTGCAGGCCTCGGCTCGGGGTTTTTCGATCGCGAATACTCCGATGCCGGAGCAATCATCGTTAACACACCTCACGAAGTATTCACCCAAGCCACCTTGTTGTTGCATGTGAAAGAACCTCAAGAATCGGAGTTTCAATTTTTCCAACCTCACCACACGCTTTTCACGTATCTTCACCTTGCAGCCGAACCCCAAGTCGCTGATGCTTTATGCGCTTCGGGTTGCCGAGCAATTGCCTACGAATCCGTTGAGATCGATCGCCATTATCCGTTGCTCGCTCCCATGAGCGCTGTCGCCGGTCGACTAGCCACGCAATTGGCGGCGTCATTTTTGGAAGCCCGCAATGGTGGTCGCGGAGTACTGCTTGGCGGCATTCCTGGTGTTGAACCGGCAACGGTGTTAGTGATCGGTGCGGGAGTTTCGGGACGTCATGCCGCAGAGGTCGCTGCTGGAATGGGTGCTGAGGTCATCATTGCCGACATCAACCTCGAGCGCGCCCAGCAGGTTGCCGCATTGTGCGGACCACGAGCGCGAGCTGTGCAATCTGGGTCTGAGATCATTGAGCGAATTGCGCCAGAGTGCGAAGTCATCATTGGAGCGGTGCTCTCCCCCGGTCATCGCGCGCCGCAAGTGATTACCTCACGCATTCTTGAACTGATGCCCGAAGGTGCAGTTGTCGTTGATATCGCCATTGATCAGGGTGGATGTGTGGAAGGAGTGCAAGCGACATCGCACACCGATCCAGTTCAATCAATGGGCCATGTTCGAGTATCAGCAACTCCGAATATGCCGGCGGCAGTTCCGCGGACTTCAACGACTGCTTTGACCGCGGCGACATTGCCGTACATCCGAGCGCTCGCTGCAGGCTGGACTCACGCTGTCACTGTTCATCCCGAACTCATCGGCGCGGTCAATGTGCAATCTGGCGAAATTGTTCATCCAGCAATTCGCGAGGAACTTGCCAAACGTTGATGTGAACTACCGATATCCCGAATTAACGATATTTCGGACAGAGGTTTTGTCCGTCGTCAGAATGTTGACTTTGCCGATAGCCGCACGATTGACAAACGGGATCAGTGCGGCGGCGAATTCGTTCATCTCGCGCGCTCTCCATCGCTGCCTTCCGTTCAGCCTTTTTCTTGCCATGTCGATACGACAAATATGCACCGAATAATCCCATGACTAGACGAATCGTTTCGGGATAACAGTTGGCTTGACCCGTCGCGTCCACAAAACGGGCAGACCCCGACGCTTCTTTGGCCAAAAATCTTCGTCCATCACGTTCTCGTCTTCCCAACCTAAGGGCATTTCGCCCGGCGGCAACTGAATGAACTGGCGAATGCGAAAGCCAATCTCGGCTGGGCATCCTGCTTCCTCCCAGAGTTCGACGTTGAACCGCGGGTCAGCAAAGATCAACTGCATTCGCCGTTCCATTTCGGCCCGCCCAGTGAGCCGGCGCACACGCTTGATAATGAAGGCTTCCATATTGTCGGTGGGGCAACCCGCCTTTTCCCAAGCCGCTCTATCAAAATTCGGGTGGTCCCAAATGTCCCATTCCCAATCGTCCATTAAATAACTTGGTGGATGACGCACGTTGATCCTTTCGTTAGGAACTTTCCTGACACCACTTCAACGATCAGATTCCGTCAAAATGTGCGCAGGCTTTGCTCGTTGACCTTCTTGACTGAGAGACTGTTGTCATGAGCACCGCCACATCAGTCGATACTGCCAAAGCCACCGTTGAAGCCGCACTCGATGCGCTTCTCGCCACCAACGATCCAAAGTCAATGGACAACGTCGCTTTCCGCGGCGCGCGTTACGACCATGGTCTGGCATGGGTTCACTTCCC
>CALPPJ020000275.1 GCA_943325425.2 Bifidobacterium breve
GCTACAACGGCTACATCAACATGCGTCAGTTCCGTTTGCCCGGGCCCATGTTCCCGAGCGATTTCGTGTATCCCGACACCACTTTCCGATCCGAGACAACGCTCAACATCGGTGGTCGATCATTTGAACTTCATCACGCACGCGGCGAAACCGATGACCACACGTGGGCCTGGGTGCCCGATTCCAAAGCTGTGTGCGTTGGCGACTTATTCATTTGGCAGTTCCCCAATGCGGGTAATCCGCAAAAGGTGCAACGCTTCGCCTGGGAATGGGCCGTTGCGTTGCGCGCCATGGCTGCCAAGCAACCCGAATTGATGTTGCCTGCTCACGGCATGGCCATCGGCGGAAAAGAACGAGTTGGAATGGTGCTCACCGATACTGCGGCAGCACTTGAATCACTGCACGAACAGACCTTGGCATTAATGAATAGCGGCGCTCGACTTGACGATGTGATTCACCAAGTGCGTTTGCCACAAGAGCTTGCTGATAAGCCGTTCTTGAAACCCACGTACGACGAACCCGAATTTGTGGTGCGCAACTTGTGGCGTTTGTATGGCGGTTGGTACGACGGCAACCCTGCCAACCTCAAGCCGGCAACCGAAGTTGCACTTGCAACTGAAATGGCTGCACTTGCTGGTGGGTCAGAGGCTCTTGCTGCTCGTGCTGAAGAGTTGGCGAATGCCGGAGACTTCCGTCTGGCGTGTCATCTCATTGAAATGGCAGCAACTGCAACTCCAGATTCAAAACGTATTCACGAAATTCGCGCTGCGATCTATACCGAACGCCGCAAGATCGAAACTTCGTTCATGGCGACAGGTATTTACCGATCGGCTGCTCTCGAATCAAAAGCCCGTCTCGAAGAACTCTGATCTAACGCAAAGCTTTGAACATCAAGCCAACTGTTGCGATCGTTGTTGCATGAATGAAAATTGTCGTAAAGAAATTTATGAGAATTGTTGAGGTTGACGTCTTGTAAATCTCTGTTCGAACCTCAAACAAACCAGGTTTGGCTTGTTGAATCTCCAGCGAAACTTTGCGAAGTTGTTCTTCAACTCGGTGAAGCTTTTCATTCATATGTTTGATGGTCCTGAGGGCTTCATTGAGTTGAAGCGATTCTTGAGTGGTCATGAGTACTCCCAATTTCGATGTTGGCCAGGATCGGCCCAGACGATTGTGGGAATGGGTCGTGCTTCTGGGGTGCCCTCGGTCCGCCAAATTTCTCGTCTGGGCCCGAAAATCCACCCCCGAAGGGGCCAGACGGGCCCCGATCAACACCAAAATCCGCAAAAAGGCTCCCCGGGTGGAAGCCCGAACCCTGTCCCGTAGGCTTTTGGGGTCGGTTGGGGTTCATTCTCTGGCCTGATGCGAGTTCGTCACCCGACGGGCCGCGACCTCCGAGTCATCTATATATACGGAAGGCAGGATTAGCCATGGCTGGCGTCCCCAAGATTGAAACCATTACCGAACACCGTACTCATGGCACCGACACCGGTTCGCCTGAAGTGCAAATTGCTCTCTTGTCTGAGCGCATTAATCATCTCACCGAGCACCTCAAGACTCACAAGCACGACCACCACAGTCGTCGTGGATTGTTGATGATGGTCGGTCGTCGTCGTCGTCTTCTCGACTACGTCAAAGGTCGCAACGTCGAGCGTTACCGCGAGATTGTTGCCAAGTTGGGTCTGCGTCGCTAAGACGCGGCCTCAACCGCACTACAAAAAAACAAACAAACCGGGCAGTGAAGGTTTGGTTGTCAGTCGCCGTGGCCGTCACCGAGGTGCCGACCTAGCCGACTGGGAACCGACCCGCTGCTCCATATGCAATCCGGCAAGGAGCCGAGGTTGCGCGAAAGGAGCTCGCCATGGCCGATGCCATTCGAGTGTCGGGTCCCATTGGGGGAACCGATAAGACCCTGACGTTTGAAACAGGAAAACTGGCTCTTCAAAGCCAGGGAGCTGTTGTTGCCAGTATTGGGAACAGCATTGTGCTCGCCACTGCAAACGCCGCCAAAGATGTCCGTCCGGGCATTGACTTTTTCCCACTCACCGTTGACGTTGAAGAACGTGCCTATGCCGCTGGCAAAATTCCAGGTGCATTCTTCCGCCGTGAAGGTCGTCCGAGCGAAGCAGCAATTTTGACCTGCCGTCTCACCGACCGTCCGTTGCGCCCAGCGTTCCCCGATGGCTTCCGAAACGAAGTTCAGATCGTGCTCACCATCTTGGGTGCCGATCAGGTCAACCCGCACGATGTGCTCAGCATCAACGCTGCTTCGGCTGCCTTGATGATCAGCGGCATTCCGTTCGATGGCCCAATCGGTGCAGTTCGTATTGGTTACAGCCAAGACGGCAAGTGGATTGCCCACCCGACCTACGCCGAAGGCGAAGAGGGAACTTTCGAACTGGTTGTTGCCGGTCGTGAACTCGACAACGGAGACGTTGCGATCATGATGGTTGAAGCAGGCGGAACCGAAAAGAGTTTCGACTACTACGCCAATGGTGCACCCAAGGTTGACGAAGTTGTTCTTGCTGGTGGCCTCGATGCCTCAAAGCAGTACATCAAAGAATCAATCGCTTTGCAGCGTCAGTTGTTGGCTTCGGTCATCGCAACCCGCGGACCCATCACACCACTCAAGTACACACCAGTTCTTGATTACGGTGACGATGTGTGGACCGCCGTTGAAGCAGTCGCTACACCGTTGTTGGCCGATGCAGTCAAGATTGCACTCAAGGCCGATCGCAATGCCGCAACCGACGCAGCAGGTAATGCTGCTGTTGAAAAGTTGGCTGGCTCAGCCGACGCACCGTTTGCTGGTCGCGACAAAGAAATCAAAGAAGCAGTGCGCAGCCTCACCAAGAAGTTGGTTCGTAAGCGCATCGTTGAAGACGGTATTCGTATCGACGGACGTGGACCGCGCGATCTTCGTGCAGTGTCTGCCGAAGTTGGCGTCTTGCGCACCGCTCACGGTTCTGGTTTGTTCCAGAGTGGCGAAACACAAGTGATGAACGTAACGACTTTGGCCATGCCCCGCATGAACCAGATGCTCGACACCTTGTCGCCCATTACCGAAAAGCGTTACATCCACCACTACAAC
>CALPPJ020000276.1 GCA_943325425.2 Bifidobacterium breve
GTTGGCAATCAGGTGGCCTCGGGTCGACCAGTGATCTACAACGCGGCTGCAGTGTGCGCCAACGGTGCGATTCAGCATGTGTATCACAAACGACTGTTACCGAACTACGACGTGTTTGATGAAGAGCGCACCTTTGAACCAGGTGTTGGAGAACATCGCATCTTTGATGTCGCCGGTGTGAAGTGTGCAGTGTCAATTTGCGAAGACATTTGGCGGGCCGATGGACCCGTGAGTCAGCAGGCTCGAGCTGGTGCGCAAGTCAATATCAATATCAATGGTTCGCCGTTTCATAGTGGCAAGTTGCTTGAACGTGAAGAAATGTTGCGCACGCGTGCTACCGATAACAACTGCGCGATTGTGTATGTGAATCAAGTGGGCGGACAAGATGAGTTGATCTTTGATGGTTCGTCAATGGTGTTTGCCGCCGACGGAACCCTATTAAGTCGCTCTGCGCAATTTGAAAGTGGATTGACAGTAGTTGAGATCAACATTGATCAACCACAAGTTGCGTCAGTTGCACCAATCAGTGATCGCTACGCAGAAATGTATGGAGCCCTCGTATTGGGTACGCGCGACTATGTACGCAAGAACAAATTCACAGATGTCGTGATCGGTTTGTCAGGCGGCATTGACTCGTCAATTGTTGCCGCAGTTGCCGTTGATGCATTGGGTGCTGAACATGTTCATGGTGTGGCAATGCCTTCGCGTTATTCATCAGATGGTTCGAAGACTGATGCATATGCATTGGCTGAAGCGTTAGGCATTGACTGTCGAACTATTTCAATTGAGCCAGTTTTTGAGGCGTACTTGACAATGCTCGCTCCAAGCTTTGAAGGTAAGCCTGCCGACCTCACAGAAGAAAACTTGCAGAGCCGTTGTCGCGGACAGATCTTGATGGCGTTGTCGAACAAGTTCGGCTGGATGGTGTTAACAACTGGCAACAAGAGTGAGCTTGCAGTTGGTTACTTCACGATTTACGGCGATTCGGTTGGTGGCTACGCCGTCATCAAAGATTTATTGAAGACCGATGTGTTTGGTTTGAGTCGCTATGTCAATCAACGGGCTCGTCGCGAAATCATTCCCGAATCTGTGCTCACCAAACCACCGTCGGCCGAACTTCGTCCCGATCAACGCGACGATCAAAGCCTTCCACCGTATGACGTGCTTGATCCGATCTTGGCGTTGTATGTCGAACAAGATCGCACCGCGGCCGAAATCATTGAGATGGGTCATCCCGAAGACATCGTGCGGCGAATTGCGCGGCTCGTTGACATCAATGAGTACAAGCGTCGTCAATGCCCGCCAGGTGTACGGGTTTCTGAAAAGGCGTTTGGCAAAGATCGTCGCCTGCCAATCACAAACGGCTACCGCGGTTAATCAAGCAGGACTTTGAGTGGTGCGTCCGTACGCGACGATGCAAGCGATCATTCCGGCGGCACAGATAGCACCGATGAACGACGGAACATTGATGCCGAATTTGTCGTAGGCCGCAGTGGCTGCAAACGACATGGCGGCTCGACCCAAGGTTCCGCCGGCTAACACAATGCCAAGTCCTCGACCAGGTGAGGCCGGGATGAGATTTGCGGCCAGTGGCAACATACTGACAATCGAAAACTCGAAGCCAAGTAGGTAAACACCCAACAAAATCAAGCCGATGATGGCGTTGTTGTGACCGAATGTGAGCAACAGTCCAGCCGGCAAAATGAGAGCTGCACCAAATATTGTGCTGCGTTCTTTACCCCAGACATCAGTGCGGCGAGCGCTCGTCACAGAGGCCAAAAGTTCAAATGCACCTAGTCCAAAGACAACAGCTGAAATGCCGGCTTCGGTAAAACCAAATTCATCTTCCAGCCATGAACCAAAAGTGACAAACAAAGTTTGACTGGCGGCCATTAAGAAAAACATGGCACCGAAAATCCAGTAGCCGTTGAGAGGCATCTTGTGTTTGACGGTGTCGCGAGAACGTTGCGAACCAGCAACATCATGACCATCAAGACGAGTCATCACAACCAGACCCATGATCGCAACACTGAGCGCGCCGACCGCATAACCCCAACGCCACGAAGTTGCCGAAGCAACCAGACCCATTGCTGTAACACCGACAAGTAGGCCGAGTGCCCACGATGTTTCAGTCAGGCCGATGACTCGCCCACGCTTTTCGTATTCAACGTGATCATTCACCCATGACGCGAGACCAATATCAAAAATGAATTTGGCAACAGCAATGAGCAATATGCCCAAAACAAAAATCCATACCGATGGGCTCGCGGCTGCGAGGGTGGCGGCACCAGAAATCGCCAACAGACCTCCGGCCATTGCGGTGCGCCGATGCAATCTATCAACGAATCGACCAAGCACAGGCGAGATACCCATAGCAATTTCGGTGACCATGAGTGCGAGTCCAAGTCGGGACAAGCTGATATTGAAATCGTCAGAGATACTTGCAAGAAATGGTGGTGCGTAGCGGAAACAAGCATTTGATGTCAGTCGCCCAATGGTGAGTGTTGAGACATGACGTCGAGTTTCTTCAGAATAGGTTTCGTCTAAAAACCGATCAGCAAGGTATTTCTTCGTTGTCACGGAGTGGCTCCATCTTGTGAATCAACTACATCGTTGTCATCCTCGGTGTCTCCTGCCTTGGCAATGAGATATCCGATGGCGCGTTCGGTCTTTTCGTAGCGGCGAGTGATTTCCCAAAAATCTGGACCGTGTCCTGACACATGTAAGTGCGCTAATTCGTGAACGATCACATAGTCGAGTACCCAGGAAGGAAAGCCGACAAGCCGAGTTGAGAGACGAATGTTTTTTGTTGAAGGTGTGCAGAGACCCCAGACCGATGTGAGGCTCTCGGCCCATTCAATATTGTTAGGCGTATGTAACGAATAACGCTTGGCAAGGATGCGAGCCCGTTCGGCGAGATCAACTTCTTGGGTGGCAAGTTTGCGCTTGAAGCGGCGCACCATCTCAGCGACGTTGGTGGCCTCTTCGCTCTTGCTCATCCAACTCGGAATGGAGACACGTAAAACATCACCGTGCATTTGTGCACTGACTGTGCGACGACGTTTCTTTGATCGTACGACTTCAACTTGAA
>CALPPJ020000277.1 GCA_943325425.2 Bifidobacterium breve
AATGTCGCCAACATGCGTCGTCAGTTACGTCGACTCGGACTTGGTCACGATGCTCGTCGCAGTGTGAGTACAACTGATGAGAACTTCTACCGTTGGACTCAGTGGATTTTCTTGAAAGTATTCAACAGTTGGTACGACGAAGAACAAAAGCGCGCTCGTCCGATTGATGAACTTGAACAGGGTTACGCCAACGGCTCCATTGCAACACCCGATGGACGTCCGTGGAACGAACTCAACAAAACTGATCGCCGTTCAGCAATTGACGCCCGTCGTCTTGCCTATCTTTCAGAAGCACCTGTGAATTGGTGCCCTGGTCTCGGAACAATTCTCGCCAACGAAGAAGTCACTGCCGATGGGCGTAGCGACATTGGCAATTACCCGGTCTTCAAAAAGAGTATGCGCCAGTGGACCATGCGCATCACCACCTACGCCGATCGTTTGCTTGATGATCTGGAACGGCTTGATTGGCCCGAGCCCATCAAGTTGATGCAGCGCAACTGGATTGGTCGCAGCGAAGGCGCCCGCGTCCATTTCGCAACACCTGCGGGCGATTTGACCGTATTCACCACGCGTCCCGACACGCTATTTGGTGCGACCTTCATGGTTATTTCTCCAGAACACCCGCTCGTTGATGCATTAACAACTGACGAGAACCGTCAAGCAATTCAGGATTACCGCGTTGCTGCCGCTGCCAAAAATCAATTTGATCGAACTGATGACACCAAAGAAAAGACCGGAGTCTTCACTGGCACTTACGCCACCAACCCTGTGAATGGTGCGCCGGTTCCGGTGTGGGTCGCCGATTACGTGTTGATGGGTTACGGCACCGGCGCCATCATGGCTGTTCCGTGTGGCGACCAACGCGACTTTGATTTTGCGCGTCGATTCAATTTGCCGATTCCCGCTATTCAGCAACCACCCGTCGAGTGGTTCACTTCGCGAGAACTTGAAGTGCAACACGGTTCACGGGTTGATACTTCAACATGGCCCGAAGCATTCGTTGGTGATGGCGTTTATATCAACTCATCAAACGATGATCTCCAACTTGATGGTTTGACATCAGTCGCCGAAGGCAAGTCAGCAATGAATGCTTGGCTTGAAGCACATGGCCGCGGTAACACGAATATCAACTTCAAATTGCGCGACTGGCTCTTTAGTCGTCAGCGTTACTGGGGCGAACCATTCCCCATCGTGTACGACGAAGACGATCAGCCAGTTTCGCTACCCGACTCAATGCTTCCCGTGCTTCTTCCCGAACTCGAAGACTTCAAGCCGCAAGCACTTGATCCGAACGATGACGTCACTGACCCCATCCCCCCACTTGCTCGCAGTACCGAATGGCGCGAAGTTGTCCTTGATCTTGGCGATGGACCAAAGAAGTACCGTCGCGAAATCAACGTGATGCCACAGTGGGCTGGTTCATGTTGGTATGAACTTCGTTATCTTGATCCCACCAACACTGATCATTTCGTCGACCCAGCAGTTGAGAAGTACTGGATGGGACCAGCCGACGGTGGCGACGGCACGACCGGACACACTGGCGGCGTCGATCTGTATGTCGGTGGCGTGGAACACGCTGTTCTACACCTTTTGTACGCCCGCTTCTGGCACAAGATTTTGTTTGACCTTGGACATGTGTCAAGTTCCGAGCCCTTCTATCGCCTGTTCAATCAGGGCTATGTACAGGCCTTTGCATTCCGCGACCCTCGCGGTCAGCCGGTACCAGCCAGCGATGTTGAAGAACGAGACGGCTCTTATTGGTACGAAGGCGAAAAGGTTTCGCGCGAGTACGGCAAAATGGGCAAGAGCCTGAAAAACATCGTTACCCCCGACGAAATGTACGACGAGTACGGCGCCGACACCTTCCGCCTCTATGAAATGAGTTCTGGACCGCTCGAAGCCAGTCGTCCCTGGAATACGCGCGACGTCATCGGCATGCAGCGTTTCTTGCAACGCGTCTGGCGCAACCTCGTTGACGAAGACAGCGGACGATCGCTCGTCATCGATGCTCCGGCAAGTGAAGAACTTCGCAAGTTGATGCATCGCATGATTGACGGAATCCGTGCCGATATGGATGCTCTTCGCTTCAACACTGCCATTGCCAAGTTGATCCAACTCAACAACGCGCTAACACAAGAATCGGCAGCAGTTGGTGGATCACCGCGCGAAGTGGTTGTTCCGATGATTCAAATGCTGTCGCCACTATGCCCACATATCGCCGAGGAATTGTGGCAACGACTCGGACACGCCAACACCGTGACCTTCGTGCCATTCCCTGTCGCTGATCAGTCGTTGCTCGTCGAAGAGACCATTGAGTATCCAGTACAAATCAATGGAAAAGTTCGTACACGACTGACGGTTCCTAACGAAGCCGATCAAGCCACAATTCAAGCGTTGGCCCTTGCTGATGAAAAAGTGATTGCCGCGTTAGACGGAGAAGTGCCCAAGAAGATCATTGTGATTCCTGGCCGTATGGTCAACTTGGTTGTCTAGACATCTCGTTGAATATCACTCTCAACCACAAAGTGAGGCAGCAATGATTTCCGGAATTATTGAAGGCTTTTATGGCCTACCTTGGAGTCATGAAACTCGCCTTGATTTCATTAACTTTCTTGCTGCACATGGTGGCAACACCTATGTATGGGCCGCAAAGTTAGAGCCCCGACATCGTGACTTGTGGGCCGATGACTTCACTAGTGGAGAACTTGCTCAGTTCGCCGAACTTGCTCGCCAACAAGAAACCGTTCAAGTACTGATCGGACTGACACCTGGCTCGCAGGCGACTGTTGAGCAACTCATCAGCAAATTGCGACCAGCCATTGATAGTGGTTGCCACGGAATTGTGTTGAGCTTTGACGACTTGCCTGTTCTCGATGCGGCTACCAAACATCGCGATCTCGCGAATGCACTTATTGAGCAACTCAAGACGCAAGTTTGGTTAGTGCCAACTCATTACGCCGGCACAACTAGTTCGCCCTACCTTGAACAACTCTTTGACGGATTGCACAAAGATGTTTTGGTGATGTGGACTGGCGAACATGTCGTCAATGATTTGATTTCGGCTCGCGACGCTCAACTTCGAACCACCGT
>CALPPJ020000278.1 GCA_943325425.2 Bifidobacterium breve
GGCGCTGATGACCGGCTCATCTTTCTGCTGACACGTAAATAAGAAACTATTCACTGGTCAAACAGAGCCACCGAACTCAGGGCAAGATCCAATTGCCAGATTCAGCAGAATTCTTGAGAAGGGTTTTCTTTCCATCCTCGATCAATTCGATCTTTGTGCTCCACGGACGAACGGCAGCGGGATTGCGCACTGTCAACGAGTAGCCATTGCTCAGATCCAACGAGCCACCTAATTCGACTGTCAGACTGACCGTCTCTCCGGAAGGAACGTCCACATAGACGGACGACACATTATGCCCTTGTTCACTTGAGAACCACCAATCTAAATTGTCGGTGGGATCAGTTGATCGGACATATCCAAGTCGGGAGTGAATCGAAATCAACATCTGATTGGAGCCACGAGGAAGTCCAACCATGTTCCCAATGACGTAATCGGGCAACCCTGACGACGGCGAAGAATTTGCTGCAGTGATGGAGACCATCCCCCGCACCTCATTGGAATTTCGTGCAACCTCAACTGAGTAATCAACCTTCAAATCGAGGAAATAATCGATTTTGTTACCACTCGCATTGTCAATGGTGACCGCAAAACAATCCACGGTCTGGTCGCAGGCAAGTGTGCCCGACATACCGATGCGTGTGAACAAATCTTGAACATCGGGATCGGGCGAGTACCCAGTCAGTCGCCCTTCAGCGACCATCGGTCCGAGTCGGTTGGCCACAACGTTCGGTGGGGGAAGTTCGCCCGCCAAAATTTGGTCTAAAGCCTGTCGAGTTACCGACTCGAGGAGATCAATTCTGTCGTTGACAGCAAAGTCAACGTATTGGTCGTGGAGCAAAAATTCGACGGCGTTTTCGAAGGTCAAAGGCTCATCTCTTCCTGCGACAGCCACCGGCCCAGCAAATTCAAGTAGAGCACTGACAGTTTCGACATCCATCGCAAAGACCCCGTCCAAGTTTCTTCCGCCACTTTGCGGATACAACTCGGATATGACTTGTCCTGTTGACGGGAAATGCGGAGACATCGTGATGTTTTGCCACGGATGTTCCCCCACGCTTCCACCGGGAGCATTGGTGAATCCGAAGTCACCATATCTTTCAACCCAATCTGCTGGACCGGTGATTTTCCTTGGGCGATCACCAGCTGCGTTCAGATCAGTTGCCCGCCCATACTCGTCGACTTCAATACGACCCTCGTCGATAGAGAGCTCAATCCAGTTGCCCATGAAACCCCCATGGCCTCGGGCCTCGACCGGAGTCGTCAACGCCACGAAATACCTCATGGGGCGATCGCGTCCCAAAATCTGAGGGGCCAAATCTAATGCCACCTGAGCGTTCGCTCCCCGTTCTAATTGTTGGTCGACTTCCCCGAGCAGCTCGGCAAATTCATCTTGGATCCGTCCGATCAGCCAGGGGTTTTGAGCTGCGAACAGATCACCTTCTAAATCGTTCATTACTGCAAGCATTTGGGCCAACGGTGCCCGTAAATCGCTCACAGCAACCAGATCAATACTTCCTTCTACGATTCGTAGCTTCTCAAGATCGAACTGCGATAACCCGAGTGACAACTGCTCAAGCGACTGAGAAAAACTCGAACTCAACTTGGCCGCGGCATCACGGTGTTGACTCACTACTGGAATCGCCCTAGCCATATACGTGAGTGGCGAATTGAGCCAACTCGATGCCGTTTCTAACTGCTCTTGGGCTGAATCAAGGCGTTGTCGGGCAACAGCCAAGTCCCCTTGGTTCAACGCCGCGATACCTTCACGAGCCAGGCGATTGCCATTCGTCAGCGGTGCTTTGGCCATCAATAACGCGAGACATAACCCGAGCAACGCCACCGCAAAGACCAAACAAACGGCCACAGCTTTATTCCGTGTCACTTTGAACATCGCCGAGTTGGTCTTGATGACGAAGAGACAAAAAGCCCCACAAGCAACGATGCCGACCAAACTCGATACCCCAAAAACTTCCGCCCACTGGGAATAAAACATGAGATTCACCGATGCGCCAACCACCGCTGCCTTCATCGATCTCGACGATTCTGCCCGAGAGGAATAAATGAGCGTCACTAAGTAGAGAGCGCCTCCAACGAGAACGCCCGTTGTCGAAAATGTCATCGCCGCGGCAATGGCGATGTGAAGGGTGATCACCCACCAAGGGGCACGCGATCCGATCAGCACGACAGTCGTTACTGCCACAACACTGTAAAGAACATCTGCCCAGAAAAATCCGGTCGGCTCGGCCCCAGCCAGGACTGCGAGTAAGCCAAAAATGATTCCAACGATCGAGACCTGGCGATCCATAGTCAATTTGTTCTCAGGCCTATTTTTGATTGTTTGCATTCAGTATCAATTCTACGAACAGATGCAAGGCCGGTGCGCCGTACGTCATCGCGCTCCGCTCTGGGTCAGCACGGCTTTGATCGTTCTGATCACAATGGCAATATCGCCTACCAATGACCAACGATCGACATAGGCGACATCCAATGCGTCAGCTTCGGCGAATGAAAGGTCGGCTCGGCCGCTCACTTGCCACAAGCCAGTCAATCCCGGCCGAGCTCGTAATCGACGGTCAGTCACCGGCAGATCGAGTAGTTCGTAAGCCAGTCGAGGTCGAGGTCCAACCAGCGACATCTTCCCCGTCAAAACATGGATTAACTGTGGGGTCTCGTCAATTGACCAGCGTCGTAAAAACTGGCCAGTTTTAGTAAAAGGTTGACTGCTTTGCAATTTGGTCCCTGATACGTGACGTTGATATTCGTCAAATTGCATATTGTCGAACGACGGTTCACCCACCATCGTTCGAAATTTAAACATTCGGTACGTCTGACCGTTTCTTCCAACCCGCGATTGCGAATAGAAAACCGGAAATCCGTCAACCACCGCAATAGCGATGGCGACCAGAACAAATACCGGGGCCAAGATCAGCAAGAGAAACAGACCAATGAGTACATCAAAACTGCGCTTGATCAAACTCTGAAACGCTGTCAAGTGCACTGTTCGCACAGTCATGACATCAACAAAGCCAAAGGGAACGAACGAAATTCTTCCCTGCGTCATCAGCGACGTAGCCGGTTCAA
>CALPPJ020000279.1 GCA_943325425.2 Bifidobacterium breve
CCTTGATGCCGTGCTTCTGATACTTCTGACCCTGCGACAAGCCCTTGGTACCCGGAGGAACAATGAATGAAGCCTGACCGCGACCTTTGAGTGCGGGATCAACTGCAGCCACAACGACGTGAACATTGGCGATGCCACCATTGGTGATCCATGCCTTCGTTCCGTTGATTACCCATTCGTCTTTTGCTTCGTCGTAAACAGCGCGAGTACGAAGTGATGACACGTCAGAACCAGCGTCGGGTTCGCTCACACAGAATGCGCCCAACTTGATGTCTTCGGGGGTGCCGTAACACTGCGGAACCCATTCGATCATTTGCTCGGGAGTTCCGTTGCCGCTAATTCCTGCAGCGGCCAGACCAGATCCCATGATGGCCATACCAATACCGGCGTCACCCCAGAAGATTTCTTCAATGGCGACAGGCATGGTGAGTCCGCTGGGATCGGCCATCGCATTCATCAAGAATTCGAAACCGTACAAACCAATCTTTGAGGCTTCTTGCACGATGGGCCACGGGAATTCCTCGCGGTCATCCCACTCTTGCGCGTGGGGGCGAATGTGCTCAACCGCGAACTGGTGAATCCAGTCTTTGATCTGCAGTTGGTCGTCATTGAGGTGCATTGAAAATTCAGCCATATGGCGATGTTACTCGTTGGTAACACTTTCCACCACTTCTGCAAGACAGGTCATCGTGACTGCTGGCAGACTGTGGGCATGCCTGCTGGTCCCCCACCGTCAGCACCCTCAACGTCGTTCAGTTTGAGAGGTCTGTTGGCCGCACTTGTCGTGATGACGGGGGCTCTGCATCTCGTGATTGCACCTGGCCGCGGAGCCGATTGGTTTGCCGAAGGTCTCGCGCTAGCAATGACAGGCGTGGCATTGTTCGCGGTCGGCCTAGCCCTCGTTGTATCGACCCACAAAACATTTCTTTACATTGTGATTGGCATCATGATTTTGCTGGCCGTCTGGATTGTCATCACGCGCGTGGGTGGTTATCCGTTCGGACCATGGTCATCAGTTACTCCGCAAATGGGTCCGTACGAAATACTCGTCTTGACGCTCTCGATAATCAGCCTCACTTTGGCGGGCGCTTCGCTGATCGTCGGAATTGATCACCTCGGTGCATCTGGACTTCGCTTTGACACTCTCGCTCCATTGGCGGTTGTCTTAGTCGCCCTCCCCGGAATTTCGTTAAGTAAATGGGTTGACAATGGGGCACACATTCTTGGTTCTAACCACACTCACTCTCACACCGTGTCGTCAAATACGCCAATGCCGGGCATGGATCACAGCACGATGATGACCACCGATGAAAGAATTCAATTCGGCGAACAGCTAGTTGATGCACGTACTGCAGCGCTGCAGTATCCAACTTTGGCCGATGCTCGCGCCGCTGGCTGGATACTGGTAGGTGGCTACGTCTCTGGTGCCGGCCAGATGTTGATGAACCCAACAGTTAATTCTCAAGAGCAATCATTCGATATTGCAAGTCCACAAGGTTTGCTCTACGCATCATCGATTGACTCGGCGCCCATTGTCGGCGTGCAATACAACGCCTGGACCAGCGATGGATCAGCACCACGTGAGTTGATTGGCCAAGACATGTCGTGGCATCTGCATACTGGCACTTGCGAGATCGGTGACTCGTTGACTGCTGTTTACGACGAAGGAGTAACTGGCACCGCGTGTTCACAAGTCAAGGGCACCCTGACCAATACAACGTCATGGATGATTCGCGCGTGGGTTGTGCCCGGTTGGGAAAATTCACAAGGCACTCTCGCCCACGACAATCCACTGTTACCGTAAATTTCTCACGATCTGGTCTGGCGAAGTTGCAGAAAACCTCAGCAAAAGCCGACCAGATCGCTATTTGCGGGTGGTGCGTCGTTTGTTGTTGAGGAAGTCGACGAGTACGTAGTCGCCGAGGTTGTCGCTGTTCGTCATAAACGCACGACCACCGTTCATTGCGGTCATCTGCTCGACAAAACGCTGCAGGTATTGATCGGGATCAAGCATGAACGTGTTAATTCGAATGTTGTCTTTCGTGCAACGCATCGCTTCACGCAATGTTGCTTCAACCGTTAACTGCTGGGCCTCATACCCATCGAAGTAAGTGAACCACGGATCACCTTGTGGGGTGATGTGTGCCGTCGGTTCGCCGTCGGTGATCATGATGATCTGCTTATTACCCGTTTGACGACTCAACATTTTGCGAGCCTGACCAAGTGCGTGATGCATGTTGGTCCCTTGCATTCCGGTCAACGATGCTTCAATCAACTCATCAGCCTTGATTTCCCAGGCCACATGACCGAACATCAAGACACCCAAGTAGTCGCGCGGATACTGCGATGACATCAACGACTGCAATGCAACCGCAACTTTCTTGGCTGGCCCCCAACGACCATCACGCACCATTGAATACGACGCGTCGAGCATCAAAACAGTTGATGAGCGCGTGAGGTGTTCAGTTTGTTCAATTTCAAAGTCTTCAGGCGACAATTTGACCGGGGTCCCCTGCCCACCGCGGCGCAATGCATTGCGAATGGTGCGCTGCAAATCAAGGTTGAACGGATCGCCGTATTCATATTGCTTAGTTTCGTACGTGCGCTCGTGACCTTGACCAAAGCGGTTTTGCTGATGCTGACCCTGCTTGTCTTTGGACAAGTTCGAGAACAAGTCGCGCAATGATTTTGAACCGATTTTGCGCATGCCCTTCGGCGTCACTTCTAATTTGCCATCCTTTTGGTGAATCAAACCTTCACGCTCAAGTTCTTTCACCAACTTGGCAAGTTTTTCCATCGAGCGAGCAACATCATCACCCATCAATTCGCGAACACGATCCATGTCGGCTTCGGCAAGTTGCTGCGGTGAAGTCGGGTTGTTCATTAAGTCTTCAAGCCGATCAAGTTCGGCCAGATCTTTCATTGCCTGCATCGCTTGATCGAAGCCCATCGGGTCTTCGCCTTGCATTTCATAACCCTGACCTTGGCCAAGTCCCGGGAACATCTGCATCATGTTTTGCGACAGCTGATTCATTTCGTCTTGCATATCTGAATCTTGCATGAGCATCTGCGAC
>CALPPJ020000280.1 GCA_943325425.2 Bifidobacterium breve
ACAACGATCTCAAGGCGAACCTTTGGAACGAAATCAATTTTGTATTCGGCACCGCGATAGGTCTCGGTATGGCCGCCCTGACGACCAAAACCGCGAACTTCGCTGACAGTAATTCCTTGGATGTTGGCGGCCTTCAGGGCGTCTTTAACGTCATCTAGTTTGAAGGGCTTCACGATGGCGGTGATGAGTTGCATAGAGATCAATCCTCTTGTCGTATCGAACGTGTTATGAGTTAGATGAGTAGTTACTGAGCACCGTGGTAGGCAGTTTCACCGTGCTGAGCGAGGTCGAGCCCGGTTGATTCTGTCTCAGGTGATACTCGCACACCAATGGTCTTTTTGAGTACCACCATGATGCCGTAGGTCAAGACGAAAGACCACACAATGGCGGCTCCATTGGCAATTGCTTGCTCGACGAGTAGTCCGGCTCCGCCGCCGTAGAAGATGCCTTCATCGAATGCACCCTCAAAGAATTCGGGGTTTGCGAAAAAGCCAATAAGTAGTGAGCCAACGAGTCCACCAACAAAGTGAACGCCAACCACGTCAAGGGCGTCGTCGTAACCGAACTTGTTCTTGAGACGCACTGCGTAGCAACAGATTGCGCCCGCAATGAGACCAATCAAAATTGGTGCTGGTCCAGAGACATAGCCTGCGCCAGGTGTAATGGCGACGAGTCCGGCCACAATTCCCGATGCAGCGCCGAGGTTCGTCGGGTGACCATCACGCAGCCACTCGATGATGATCCACGCGAGTCCAGCGGCAGCGCCGGCCAAGAAAGTATTCATGAATGCTTGAGCAGCCTGTCCATTAGCGGCAAGTGCTGAACCAGCGTTAAACCCAAACCAACCGAACCACAAAATCCCGGTACCGATCATCACGAGGGGCATTGAGTGCGGAGGAGTCGGTGCAGTACGGCGCTTGCCGAGCACCATGACGGCCGCGAGAGCTGCGATACCAGCGTTGACATGAATTGCTGTTCCACCAGCGAAGTCAATCGATCCGCGCTGACCCAACCAGCCTCCGTACACCCATTTGAAGACGGGGACATAGACCAAGAGGAACCAGACGGGGACAAAGATTGCCCATGCTGAGAACTTCATTCGATCGGCAACAGCACCAGAGATCAGTGCGGGTGTGATGGCGGCAAACATTCCGAGGAATGCGATTGTGGCTAATGACATTCCGTCACCAGCTGCCGTGATGTCCTTCAAAAAGAACGAGTCGAATCCACCAATGAAACTGTTATCAAAAGGGGTTTGCGAAAGTGAGTAGCCAATGGCGACCCACAAAATCGGGATGATGAGAACACAGTAGAAGTTCATCATCAACATGTTTAGAACGTTTCGGCTTCGGTCCATTCCTCCGTAGAAAAAGGCGAGGCCGGGAATCATAAAAAGTACGAGGGCTGCTGAAATCAGCACCCACGCCATATTGCCGCTGTCCATTGGTTCTCCTGAACGGTATGTGATCTTGGGTCAACTCGGGGCATGAGTTGATGGAGGAACCGTACGAAACTCAGATTGCTCAATTGTTTCGGCAATATAAACGAATGGTGCGGAAAAGGATGTCCCCGAGTCAACAGCGAACTGTTAACTCGGGGACGGCCCCTACCGGAGAGGAGAACCTTCTCCGTGTTTGCCGCCAGCGGATATGCCGGCAAGCTCTTGTCTTGCCTTGAACTAAATAGCGTCCGGGCCTTCTTCGCCGGTGCGGATACGAACGAGGCGGTCGATGTCGGCCACCCAGATCTTTCCGTCGCCGATTTTGCCGGTGACTGCTGACGCCTTGATTGCTGCGATGACAGCATCAACGCTGCCATCATCAACGACTAACTCGAGGCGAACCTTGGGTACGAAGTCGATTTTGTATTCGGCTCCTCGGTACGTTTCGCTGTGGCCACCTTGGCGACCAAAGCCCCTGACTTCACTGACGGTGATGCCCTGGACGCCGGCTGCCTTGAGGGCATCTTTCACGTCGTCCAATTTGAAGGGCTTCACGATTGCGGTGATGAGTTTCATTTTGTTGTGTTCCTCTCTGGTCGTTCCGTCAGCTCTTCACGAACTCGGGGTAGGCGTAAACGCCCATCTCGGGAATGTCAAGTCCAACGAGTTCGTCTTCTTCACTTGAGCGGATGCCGCCCTTGCCCATCTTCTTCGAGATGATGTCTTGCAGTTTGAAGAATGTGTAAGCGATTCCGCCAATAACAACGATGATCACTGCAACTCCAAGTGCCTGTGCGCCAAGCTGGCCCCAGTCACCCTTAATGATGCCCTTGACTCCGTCGCTGTCTGACAAGTTCCAACCAGCGCCGTAGCTACCGTTCGAGAAGATGCCAACACACAGTGTTCCGAAGAGACCACCAACACCGTGAACGCTGATTGCGCCCACCGGGTCGTCTAACTTGAGCTTGCGCTCAACGAAGAACACGCTCTCAATGACCAACACGGCGGCGATGACTCCGATGACTGCAGCGGCCCAAGGTGCAATAAATGCGCAGGGGGCAGTGACTGCAACAAGACCTGCCAACATGCCGTTGGCCATCATGCCGGGGTCGGGCTTACCTGAACGCTTGGTAATCCAGAACATTGCAGCGATTGCACCAAAAGCACCAGCAATTGCGGTGTTCGTTGCAACTGTTGCGAACTGGACATCGGTTGCTGCGAATGTTGATGCAGCGTTAAATCCGAACCAGCCGAACAACAAGATGAATGTTCCAAGCATTGCCATCGGAATGTGGTGACCAGGGATAGCCCGTGGATTGCCATCTTTATCGAACTTGCCGATTCGTGCACCAATGACTTTGGCACCAGCGAATGCTGCAACACCGCCGACCGAGTGCACGACACCAGATCCGGCGAAGTCAACGTAACCAGCACCGAGGTTCATGCTGCTCCAGGTCTGTGACAACCAGCCGCCGCCCCAGGTCCAGGCTGCAAACAATGGGTAGTAAATAGCTCCACAGAAGAAGCCCCACACCACGAAACTGCCCCACTTCCAACGTTCGGCCATCGAGCCAGTCGGGATAGTGGCGACGGTGTCCATGAAGGCAACCATGTACAAGAAGAATCCGAGCA
>CALPPJ020000281.1 GCA_943325425.2 Bifidobacterium breve
GAAAGCCTCAAGTACACCGGCATGAAGATGTCAACGTTGACTGAAGTAATGGGTGTGCATATTGAGCGCCCCGTGTTTGACTTAGTCGCATCACTCATTTGCCACGGTCTGTTTGATCGTGTGCCGAAATTGCAGATTGCCACTGTTGAACTCGGTGCCGGTTGGGTTCCTGACCTGTTGCGTCGATTGAAGCGTTCGTACGGCAAGACCCCGCAGTTGTACAAGCGTGATCCAGTTGAAACCTTCTGTTCGAATGTGTCGGTCGCTCCGTTCTACGAAGACGACATCGCAATCTTGAGCAGCCTCATTGGAGCAGATCGCATTCTCTTGGGTAGCGACTGGCCCCACCCTGAGGGACTGGCTGCCCCTCGCGATTGGGTTGGTGACTTCGCTGGTCTCACCGCCGATGAACGTCGCCTGGCTTTGCGTGACAACCTCCGCAAAATCTCAGGTATGCCCCTCTAAATCTGTGCTTCTGGTGCAGAATCGTTGCGTATTTCGCAACTATTCTGCACCAGAATCACGAGGGGGTTGGTGTAAAAGTGGCGGCAGAGGTGCTGACGACTCGATGATTGTCGCCTTCGTCAATCAAGTTCATACGTGTTCCAACTTTTCCATTGGCGCCTACATATGCTTCGCCTTGAGTGACGAATGGTCCGACCTTGCCACGGTTCACGAACATCACGTACCAATCGTCAATTTGCAACGATGAAGTACTGAAAGCTTGGGCCAATTCCGTCGACGCAGTCTCTAAAGCAATGTGCTGTGGCCCGATGTGAAGCGCTGCATCAGGCGACGCCAATTCGGCGGTGAGTATCGGTAGTTGCCACACCCCGTGAGAAATTCTCTGAGCACCAAAGACTTGATGCAGAGGCGGTAAATCGGGGGAGTCAACGACATCAATGGGCGGATTATCAATCTTTTGATAGCCCTCTGGCACGCCACCAAGTGAAAGTCCGACTCCGGTAGATATAGCGATCACTCGATCGGGGTTATCTGCATCAACAACGAGAGCCCGACTGAAACCAAGACGACGTCCAGTGTGCAGATTGTCGGGCAGAATCATCAATTTCCTGACATCGCGAGCTGGGTCAAGAATCTGCATTGAAGCAATCAGTGGATTCGGAACAACCACATTGTCATTGAAGCCGCCGCATTCTGGTGAGGCCACACACAATGGCGCAGCCATAATGCCACCAGTGCTATTGCGCATATCGTGGCGCAATTTCATGAAGTGCCCCTCGGCGACGTTGTTGTCAAGTGAACCCCATTCGCGTCCGAGATAGCGATATGTCAATAGTGACGTCCACTTCTCTTCGAAGGACTTCCAGTATTCGTCGGGGCTATTTCCGCGAATATCGCTCGGTTTGTTTGCGTCTGGCGCACTAGTCATACCTAAGAGTTAGCAGATAAGTAGGTGCAGTGTGGCAATCTTGGACATGGATGAGAAACAACTGGTTCGCCTGAAAACGCTATTGGATCCTGAGACAACTGCGGTTCTCACCATGGAGTTACAAAATGGCGTCGTAGGTGCCGGTGCGTTGATGAAAGCTCTTGTTGATGAAGTTGAACGTGTCGGGGTGAGGCAAACTGCTGGACGCCTGTGTGACGCGGCCCGAGAGCGTGGTATTCAAGTTGTTCATTGTGTTGCCGAGAATCGTGCAGATGGTCTTGGCGCAATCGATAATTGCAAAGTTTTCGCCATGAATAATCGTTTGCGCCGCGAGACAGGTTCAACACCAATAGATCAGGGCACTGAAGGCGCAAAACTTGTTTCTGAACTCGGTCCCGACGATCGCGACATCGTGGTTGCGCGTATCCATGGTCTCACACCATTTACTCAAACTTCGCTTGACCAAATTTTGCGTAATCTAGCGACTCGCACTTTGGTGGTCACTGGAGTGTCGATCAATATGGGCATTTTCGGAACGGTAATGAGCGCAGTTGATCTTGGTTACAACGTGATCATTGTTCGTGATGGCGTCTGCGGTGTTCCGAGAGAATACGCCGACGCGGTGTTAGAAAATTCGCTTTCGCTCTTAGCAACCATCGTCAAGGCTGATGATGTTATTGCCGCATGGTCCTAGATCAAGATCGCTACAACAATTGATCACGCATATTTGCGTAACGCTCAATAAACGATGGAACTCCCGATGGATCTTCCCAACCTGCGCGTCCTGAACCAACAATGACTCGTTCGATCCCGAGGTCTCGATACATCAACAAGGTGTCGAGGGATGGATCACCAAAAGCGACCATTGATATCGGTATGTCTTGACGGCCCGCGTCGGTTGACAGTTGGCGAAACTTAGCGACTCGTTTTGGTACATCTCCCAAAGTGACATCAAGTGGCATCCACCCATCGGCCCACGCAATGGTGTGTTGAGACCCGAGTTTTCCGCCAGCACCAAACCAGATGGGAGGGTGGGGTTGTTGCAATGGCTTAGGTCGAGACCACACTTTGTCAAAGTTGAAATATTCGCCGTGAAACTCCGACTCGTCGTCAACCCAAAGAGAACGCAGTGCTCCGACGCATTCGGCGAGGGCTCGATATCTCATTGACCATTTCACATTGCTGTGATTTGCTAGCTCTTCTTGGTTCCAGCCAACACCAACGCCAAACTGCAGGCGACCATTACTGAGCACATCAAGTGTTGATGCGGTTTTTGCAAGTGCCAAAACATCGTGTTCAAGCGGCAAGGCGACTCCAAGTCCCAATAGGAGGTTGGTGGTGTGCTCGCCGATTTGGGTCAGGCTGATGAAGGGATCCATCATCGTGGTGTATTGCCACGGCATGTCGCCGCCGGTCGGATACGGAGTTGAGCGAGACACCGGAATGTGGCTGTGTTCGCCAATCCAAATTGAGTCGAATCCAGCATTTTCAAGTAACGGACCAAGGATTCGCGGTGCGATATCAGCCGGGGTATTCATGGTTGTATAGCCGATTTTCATTTCGCGACTCTCTCGGTAGGGAACCTCTTGACCATGACTGAAACGGTACTCTCAGGAGGTGCGTTTTCTTTACCAATACCCCGATGCCATTGGTCGAGATGGCGACATGATGGCAGC
>CALPPJ020000282.1 GCA_943325425.2 Bifidobacterium breve
TGAAGTGCATAATTTTTGAAGGAGTAGCAGGTGGAACGCACAGAAGACTTGTGGACAGCAGTATCGCAACTGCTGCGCGCCCAGGTCTCTGACGCGGTCTGGTACTCGACATTCAATGACGTTCATTCGCTTCCCGGTGACGACACGACCTTGCGACTGGCGGTCCCAAGCGGAACAGTCCGCGACAAGATCACCTCACGTTATTTACCCCTCGTCCTTGATGCCCTCACCGAAATCGGAGCGGGATCAACGCAACTTGACGTCGAGGTGGTCTCGAACGACACCACCGGCGGGGTCGTTCAGGAGGCAACTCCCCAACCGGCCGCGAAAACCCCTGTTTCAAAGTCAGCGAGCAGTGAGTCAGTGGTAGCTGACAAAGCCGAAGAAATGGCTGACCGCGCGGGGCTTAATCCGCGCTACACCTTTGAGACTTTCGTGAAGGGCGCCTCCAACAGTTTTGCTTTGGCGGCCGCTCAGCGGGTTGCCGAAACCCCCGCGCGTTCGTACAACCCGTTGTTCATTTATGGCTCGGCGGGCCTGGGCAAAACCCACCTACTGCATGCCATTGGCCATTACGTACTTCAAAATTACAGCCACTACCAGGTGCGATACATTTCAACAGAAACCTTCCTCAACGAATACGTCGACGGCATTCGAAATAACACCATCGCTAATTTCAAACGTCGGTACCGCGATATTGATGTTTTGCTGATTGATGACATCCAGTTCATGGAGGGCAAAGAAGGACTCCAAGAGGAGTTCTTTCATACGTTCAACTCGTTGCACGGCGCCAACAAACAAATCGTGATTTCGTCTGACCGTGTCCCTGATGCCATCCCGAACCTTGAAGAACGTCTGGTTGGTCGTTTCCGTTGGGGCCTGATTACCGACGTTCAACCCCCCGACCTTGAAACCCGCCTCGCGATCTTGCGCAATAAAGCCGAACGCGAGGGAACAGTCGTTCCAGGCGACGTCCTTGAATACATCGCTTCTCGGGTGACGAGCAACATTCGTGAACTTGAAGGCGCCCTGATCCGAGTGAGTGCGTACTCGAGTCTCAATCGGGTTGACATGACGGTTCCCCAAGCCGAACGTCTCCTCGAAGACCTCCTTCCAAGTACGGCCCCCAAACACCGTACCGATCAAGAACTCCTCACCGAAATAGCTGGTTTGCTGGGCTTTGCTGTTGACGCGCTTCGCGGAAAGAGCCGCCAAAGGCCTCTCGTTATGGCCCGACAAGAGGCGATGTATGTTTTCCGCGAACTCACCGATTTGTCGTATCCGGCGATCGCTCGTCTCTTCGGTGGCCGCGACCACACCACCGTGATTCACGCCGTCGACAAGATCACCAGGCTCATGGCCGAGCGCAGCGAGACCTACGATCGCGTCACCATGCTTGTCAAGAATCTGAAGTTGAGCTGACATGATCAACAGACTGTGTACATCTCGTGTGCATAACCACGATCATCATGTGGGCAACCAACAGTTATCCCCTGCCACACCCCAAGAACACAGTTCAGGTGTGGATAGCTGTGTACAAGTGTGCGCGGGTCGTTTTAGTTCACACGCTGGGAGAACGAGAGTTCATCCACAATCCACAGCCCTTATTATTAGAACTATCTTAAATCCTCATCAAGACGTGATGACAACAATGAAGGAGCCCAACCGTGAAATTTCGGTGTGAACGTGAAGTCCTCGCTGAGGCATTCGGGGCCGCAAGTCGTGCGTCTACTGGTCGCGCAACTAATCCAACATTGTCATGTTTGCGGTTAGTGCTTGCTGGTGAACTTTTGCGAGTCACCGGAACTGACGGCGATTTAACAATCGATGTGAGTCTTACTGTTTCCGGAATTAAAGACGGTGTCGTGTTGGTTCCCGCAAAACTGACGAGTGAAGTTGTTCGATCGCTTCCTTCTGGTGCAGTTGAATTTGATCTTGGTGACGACAAAGTTGATATCTCTGCGGGTCGCGTGAACTTCACGGTTCCGATTGGCGCCGGAGACGACTTCCCGAAATGGTCTGGCACGGTTGGCGAAGGTGCTCCGATGGCCACGAAAGATTTATCCGAAGCACTTAAGCAAGTTGTTCGTGCGGCCAGCAACGATGATGCGCGAGGCGTGTACACCGGTGTGTTGATGACTGGTGTCGAAGGAAAACTTCGCCTCGTGGCGACCGACTCGTATCGCATGGCTATTCGAGACATTGCTGCCAACGTGATTCCTGATGATGCAAGTTTTGTTGTTCCGGCGCGAGCATTGAACGAATTGCAACGTTTGTTGGGTACCGCTGATCGCGTCTCCATCAACATCACCGAAAATGATGCGACGTTTGAAGTTGGCAACATCCGTTTGGTAACTCGACTACTCAAGGGTGCTTTTGCTGACTACAAGCGTTTAATCCCTCCAAATTTGCCAAACACTTTAAAGGTTTCTCGCGAAGCAATGATTGACGCCATTCGTCGCGTGAAGTTGGTTGCGCGTGATCCGATCGGAACTCCATTGCGTTTACAGGTTGCGGGCGATGCCGTGACGTTGCGAATGGTGACACCAGATAACGGTGAAGCGACTGAACAAATTGACGCAGTTTCTTCGGGTAGCGATATTGAAATTCGTTTCAACAACGAACTTTTGGCATCTGGACTTGATGCCTGCGGAACTGATGAAATCACCATTCAAACCAGCGAACCAGGCAAGTTAGCGCTTATTCGTGGTGTCGATCAGAATGAGTTCACGTACTTGTTGATGCCACTGAAGTCGTGATTGCGCCATGATCGTCGAGCAATTAGAGCTCGTCGATTTCCGCAATTACACCAACGCATTGTTTGACTTGACTTCTGGTGTGACAGCGATTGTTGGTCGTAACGCACAAGGAAAAACCAACGTTGCGGAGGCGATGGCCTTCTTGGCAACACTAGATAGTTTTCGTCAAGTACCACCCGTTGCCTTAGTTCGTGAAGGTGCAGAGTTCGCAACGATACGAGCAGTAGTGCGTCATAACGACGGACGTGAACTGCAAGTTGAAGTACAAATCCAACGTCAAGGTCGCACGAACGTTCAAGTGAATAA
>CALPPJ020000283.1 GCA_943325425.2 Bifidobacterium breve
GAACGCATGATTGGTGCAGGTGACTTGCTCATTGAGTCTGGCGGAGAAGACGGTCAACAGCGCTTTACCGATGTTTCTCATCCCGACAAAGTGCAAAATCTCATTCACATGCAAATGGAAGATAACCAAAAGCGTTCGTTCAGTGTCAACGTGACTGGTGGTAACGATGTCGCGACTCAATTGGAAAAACTGGAAGGTCTCCGCGACCGCGGTTCAATTACAGCTGAAGAATTTGAGTCACAGAAACGCCGGCTACTCGAGGGTTGATCAGCCTCGGTGGCGGGTTCCGACGATGCAGCCGCCAAAGCCGCCACCCGTCATTCGAGCACCGAGAAATCCGGGTTCGCTCATCATGGTTTTGACTGCATGATCCATGGTTGAGTTTGACGTTTCGTAGTCGTTGGCCAAACTTGCATGGCTTTCGGTCATCAGGCGACCAGCCTCAACGAAATCCTTGTTGGTGAGTGCATGAGCGAAATCGCGAACACGTTGATTCTCGGATATGACATGTCTCGCTCGACGCACGAGGCGATCATCATTGAGGTTTGATAGATCATTCATCGTTGCTAAACGCAACGGTCCAATGATTGCTTCAATCGCGTGACAGTCAATAACGCGATCTGAGTACTCGCTGCCCGCAAGAGTGCGTTGCGAGATAAATCGGGTGACAACTTTGATTTCTTCGGGCATTGCGATGTGTTGAACATCAAGCGTGTGGCAATCGATAAGCGTGCCCGTATTGGTTTGTCCGACCGCGATGCACAGTTGATCCATAATTCCGCAGGGAACGCCAGAGGCGATATGTTCAGCGCGTTGGCACAGTAAGGCAAGATCAGTTTCTGACATTGCAATCTCGGTTATAGAAATGACGATTCGCGCGATCGCTATTTCAAGGGCAGCACTTGACGACAAACCTGATCCAATTGGAATTGTGGTGTCAATTTCACCAGTGAATCCAGGAATCTCACAACCGAGTTTGTTGAACTCGAATAAGACTCCTGCCACATAGCGACCCCACGATGGATAAACCAAATGAGGGTCAATAATGGGCAAAGCAATTGAAATTGGTTCTGCTTCATCATGTGAAACCAGATTCCAGACGCGACTCGTGTTTGCGTGACCAGTCACGGTGGTGTGTGCATTAAGCGTCATTGGCATGACGAGGCCGCCGGTGTAGTCGGTGTGATCGCCAATCAGATTGACGCGACCTGGCGCAGAAACATGAATGGTTGCGGTCACGCCAATTTCAAGGTCTTGCTAAAGCGTTCAACGGATTCCATGTCAAAAGGCGCGCGCAGTGCCAAGTTGATTTGCTCGGCGCCCGCCGCCACATACTGACCGATGCGATCAATGACTTGTTCGTCGCTACCGGTCAAGACGCCGGGTCGAACTCCTTCGGCGAGCATGCCAAATTGTGAATGCAAACTTTCTTCGGTCCAGGCGATGCCAACATTGACGGTGCGCTTCACTTCTTTGGGGTCGCGGCCGATTGATTCGCAGTGGTTGGTGAGAACAGAACTCTTATGAGCGAATGCTTCGGGTGAAACAAAGGGCACATTCCAGCCGTCGGCGTATTTTGCGGTGATGTTGAGAGTTCGCTTCTCTCCGCCACCACCGACCCAAATCGGAATTTTCTTCTGAATGGGTCGGGGTTCGTTGCGGGCATTCGTGAGTTTGAACCATTCGCCCGAGAAGTCGGTGACCTCGTCGTGCAGTAGGCCGCGAACACACTGCGCCGCTTCTTCAAGTTGGTCCATTCGAGTCTTCACCCCGGGAAAAGGAATTCCGTAGGCCTCGTATTCAACCTGCGCCCAACCTGCGCCAAGGCCCATGTCGGCCCGACCCCCAGAAATGTGATCGATCGCAGTAATCATTTTGGCGAGTACTGAAGGGTGGCGATAGCCAACTGAGTACACCAATGAACCGACGCGGACCCGACTGGTTTCGGCCGCCAATGCCGCGTGCATCGCGACGGCTTCAAAACAGGCTGCATCATCGGGCTTGCCAGTTGCGCCATAGAAGTGATCCCAAATTGAGATCCAATCAAAGCCCAGGTCTTCGATCTTGCGCCAGGCTGGACGGAGAACGTCGTACGTGGTGTGTTGTAATCCGGTGTGAACGCCAAAGCGCATGTGCGGGAACATTCCAGAAGTCATACGCCAACGGTAGTCGTTGTGATGATGGTGGCGAGGTGACGAGATGGCTATTGTCACGGGCATGGCACAAGCGCACATTCCAGCAAACGTTGGGCCGATCACCCTTGAATACGAAACCATGGGGAAGGCGACCGACCCGGCAGTTTTGTTAATCATGGGTTTTGGTGCCCAGCTCATTAACTGGTCAGATCAGTTTTGTCAGATGTTGGTCGATCAAGGTTTTTATGTGATTCGTTTTGATAATCGCGATTGCGGGCTCTCCACCAAACTTGATGGCGTAGTTGTTGATCCGAACGCAGTCGTTGCGGCGGCAATGAGTGGTCAAGAACTACCACCGGTTCCGTACACCTTGTCTGATATGGCTCAAGACGCAATTGAGTTACTGAATCACCTCAATATTGAATCGGCCCACATATTGGGTGCCTCAATGGGCGGCATGATTGCGCAAACTCTGGTGATTGAACACCCCGAGCGGGCTCAATCGTTGATTTCGTTGTTTTCGGTCACCGGCGAATTTGAGTTCGGGTCACCCACTGCAGAAGCAGCGGAAGTCTTGCTGGGGCCGCCGCCTACCGAACGTCAGGCCTACATCGACGCGAGCCCGAAGTATCGCGTGTGGCAGTCAAAGCGTTACTTTGATGAAGCGGTCGTGAAACGCGAAGCGGCGCGGGCCTTTGACCGTTCTTTTTATCCTGAAGGGTCAAGTCGCCAATTGGCGGCTATCTACGCCAGTGGCTCAAGAGCAGAACAATTGCAAAAACTGCAGACCCCGACCTTGGTGATACACGGCGAAGACGACACGTTGCTGCCGCCCGATGGTGGTAAGCGAACCGCCGAACTAGTGCCTGGATCGACGTTCTTGTTTGTGGCTGATATGGGTCATGATCTTCCCGAACC
>CALPPJ020000284.1 GCA_943325425.2 Bifidobacterium breve
CTCGCGCCGTCGTCACCACCACATGCGACGCCCAATAGGACGGCAACGCTCAGTAGAGCAATACCCCTCAACTGACGTCCCCGGTTGTTCTTGTTACCACTCATATATCTCCCCTTGTGTGATTGGTCGAATGACTTCGAACCAGTTGATTGACGTTTTTCAAGAAGCGCAAAAAGCTCGGCCCATCCCACGAACTGGGATTGTTCTTGACCATTGACGGTGCAAAAACCAGCCACGCGCACGATGGACGAATCGTGAGAATTGCTTTCCCTGTTCAATTGCAATTCGATGCGCGCCACAATGCTCTCCCCCTTCCTTCACTGCCCCGAAATCATCATTCTCCCCCTCCTCCTGCACCACCAGTAGGGGTTCCCCTACTACCTGGTGGCCTGGGTGAAATAGAGTGTTTCCAATGTCCCCGGTTCGTCAATTCCCAGCATTGCCGCTCCTCACGCCGCAAATGGTGGGACGCGACCACGAAATTGCCCGCATTCTTGATGTCTTCAAACAAGTTGAAGCGGGCCAAGCGTCAAGCGTAGTCATACGAGGGGCAGGAGGAATAGGGAAGTCACGCCTTGCCGAAGTTGTATTGGAACGAACCGAATCAATGGGGGCAATCTGTCTCAAGGGCCGAGCCAGTCGCTTTGACCGCGGAATCCCCTATTCGCTGGTGAACGAGTTTCTTCAACCACTACACATTGAAAGTGAACTCGTCACTCAGTCATCGAGAGATCTCAAAACTCTCCTGGAAAAGACTTCAGGAATTACCACCAAAAAGTCACGTGCGAGGGAACCACAAGATGTTCTCGGACTCGCGACATCAATCTTGCGCGAGTTAGCACGCCTATCACCAATCGTGATTTCCTGCGATGACATTCATCTCGCCGACGCTGATTCGGTGGCTTTGTTCGCCATGCTCTCTCGTCAGTTATCACATTCACGAATTCTCTTTATCGCCACTCTTCGTAACCAAGCCGAGTATCAGAATCAAGACATCGCTCACATGATTGAGCAGTTTCAAAGCGATGATCACAATCAAGTCATTGACTTACACCCACTTGGTAAATCTGAAATCCGCTCAATGATCAAAGGGATGTTGTCAACTAGTCCGAATGAAGACTTAGTCACAATCGTTGAAATCACAAGTAATGGCAATCCATTTTTCGCCATCGAGTCCACACGCCTACTTATGAACTCGCATCGTATTGATCTCTCGGGTTCTATCGCGCGACTTGTTGACGATGCCCAACTACCTCATCCAGAAACAGCCATCATTCACCGTTTCTTTGAAATTGGAAGTGCAGATACTCAGGTTGCCAGAGTTCTTTCTGTTTTTCGTCGGATTTCACTACGACTACTTCCACTCATCGCTAGCCTCTCCAGTCTTTCGGAAGACGAAGTCACCTCAAGTTTTGATCGACTTGTGGTGGCCCAGATTTTGATTCCACTCGGCAAACACGAGTTTCAATTCGCTCACAGCATTCTTCGCGACGCGCTTTACGACGACATCGGGCCAGCCGAACAGCGACGTTTTCATCGTTCAATCGCCAATCAGTTGATGGATGACCGACGACGAGGCGCTGTTGTAGACATCGCCGAATTAGCAACACATATGGTTGAAAGTTCTGACCCTGGTGATCCTGAGTGCATTCAGATTCTTAGTGAAGCTGGTCATGCCGCTGGCAACACCGCACCACTCGTCGCAGCACAGTGGTTTGGACAAGCCGCAAGCCTCGTACAACAAGGAACTCAACAGTGGGCCGAATTGCTCTCGCTACAAGCTCGTTGGCTTTTCATCGCATCGCGACCATCTGAATCTGCTTCGATAGCGATAGAGGCACTCAAAGTATTAGCAGCTGGCCCATCTCGCTCACGAACACTGGCCGACACAGTCAACTGCCTCTACATATCGGGGAATCTCAGTTCGGCGATCTCAATCATTGACGACGAGGAGAGTTCTGGTCGCGAAGTTTCTGTATCGCTGCTTGCTCAACGGTCGCACTTTCTGACGAACACCGGAAGAATTGACGAATCATCGTTTGCGCATATTCCGCCGGGTGCTTCTTTGCCGATATCTGATCTTAGTGTTGTTCTCTCTCATGATCTTTTGAACTCAATGTTGTTGGTTGATCACTCCACGGCTGAAATTCATGCAAAATCGCTGCAAGAAATCAAACAGGACGCAAACGTTCGGGCCAAACAAGCAATATCAGGAACCTTGGCTCTCGCCTACTACTCACTCGGCGATATCCCAGCTTCTCTTTCGGAGATCAAATCATTTGAAGAGCTGAACGAAAATCCACATACCTTAAGTATCGGTTGTCAAATTGAGGTCGCTAAAACTTCCTTACTTACTTATGCAGGAAAATGGGATGAAGCTTTAGCGCTGGCAGACGATGTGCTTTGGTACATGAACCACTATCAGACCAATATTTCTGAAGGTCACATCAAATCAGTTATTGCGGACGTCTTAATTGAACGAGGAGAAATACGTCAAGCACAAGAACTACTGTCATCGGTCAACCCTCCGATACAAACAATGCAATTCGCCCTCGCTAATTCTGCCGATAAAGCAGCAATTCGAAATGGCAACCTCAAAAGCGCCCGACAATCATTAGAAGACCGAGCAACAAAGTCACTGCAAAGTGGGTTCGGTGATTCCATGATTGGAGCCCTCGACTTGCTCGTAGAGGTGTGTTTACTAGAAAATGATCGCCCGAGCGCTCAGACATGGGCGAAGGAGGCTGAATTACTTGCTCAATTGTCAAACTCAATCCTTAGGAAAATCGTGGGATTGATTTGCCGGGCGGAAGCTTTTGAAGATGTAGCTGCTGCGTTGCAAGCAATAGAAATCGCTGAGCAACATGATTTGATGTTGTATCTCGGTCGCGCACACTTGTTGGCTGGGCGATTCGGTGACAGCCCGCAGGTTCATCTTCATACCGCATTCCAAATATTTGAACAGCTCCAAGCGGTCCCCTTAAAGCAGAAGACTGCCCAGCACATGCGTAGCCGTGGAATTGCGGCAC
>CALPPJ020000285.1 GCA_943325425.2 Bifidobacterium breve
GAGACGACGACCTGATTCGACATCCGCTTTCGCGAAGTGACCAGCCTTGGGCTTGGACAATTTCTTGGCGTCCTTGTGCCCATACGTGACTTGAAGCGCGGCGTAACCGTCGCGCTCGGAAGTCTTGACTTGAACAATGCGAGCTGGTTCAACACGAAGCACAGTGACGGGAACGATTGAATTATCGTCTGCCCACACTTGTGTCATGCCGACCTTTTCGCCGACGATCGCTTTCTTTGCCATAAGGCAGCCTCTTCATCCAGCCAGTGTTTCTGGCGCTTTCGAGTTGACTGTGCATGAACTTTGGTAAACCGCCGTTCATGCAAACGCTCCGTGGATCGGATGATCAACGGAGCATTTTTTTCGGTTGTTGCCATGTAGTCCCCAGCGAGCTGGGCTTTCATAGACATCGATTGCAGCGGACGGACATAAGTCCGTTTCGCACGAGGTGGGAACGCTACCGCCACATTGGACGCGAACCCACACGCGTTGACCAGCAATTTCTTTTCTATTGTCTGTTTCGCATAATGAGACATACTCACTGTTAAGGGGGATCTATAGCGGGTTTAGACACTTGTCTGGCTCATGACACTTCATCTCTGTTGTGCCAAGAACTACCGTGACGACCATCGCGTCGAAGAAAAAGCTCGAGGATTTCATCCGCGGTCTCATTGAGACTCACGGAAAAATCGTCTTTGCCGTGATCTCGGCCCGTGAAGTCAACCGGCAAGATGCCGAAGATCTTTGGGCTGAGGTCTTTGACCTGGCCTTTCGCCATCACAAGAAGCTCATGGCGGTTTCCCCCGAAGGTCAGCAGGGCTGGCTGGTCCAGACCGCCAAATACGTCGTTGCCAACCATTCGCGACGGTCGATCACCCGCCGACGCACCATCGCCAAGTTTTCTGCCGACCCCATCTTGACCAGGCCTTTTGTCGAAGATGCCAGCCTGACCAGCATCAATTCACTCAATGATGCCGAACTTCGGGTGGTGTTCAACGAGGCCCTCCAAGCGCTGACCCCAGATCAGCGCCAGCTTTTGGCCTGGGACGCACTCGGCGAGAACAGTTCGGTGATTGGTCAAAAACTTGACCTCAACGCCAGCACGGTCCGTTCTCGGCTAGCCGTGGCCCGTGAGGCACTCAAAGCCGAGGTCGCTCGTCGCCTGCCCCAGGGCGACGCACCCACCGACATCCTTCGTGACCCCGAGGGAGGTGACGCATGAACGACAACGTGAACTACCCAGACATGAACTACCCAGACATCGCATCTTTCGATGAGTTGGCTCGCCAAGTCATCGTCACCACACCTCAACTGTGGACCGAATTCGCTGATGCACCCGATCAGACCTTGATTGATCGCACGATCACCCGTCTCGTCTCGCCGACACGTCGTGGTCGTTGGTCGCGACTACATACATTCATCGCGGCGTTGCTAGTGAGTGGTGCAGTCGTTGGTGGTGGCTTTGCGGCGGCCGATCTCTGGCGCACTGAACCCGCACAACCACTTTCGGGAATGATTTGCTCGACACCTGAAGATTCGGGATTTGGCAATCTTGTGTACCCACCGAGCGCAGATCCGGTTGCAGCCTGTCGCGAGGCATATGTCTTGCTTGGCATCACCGACTTTGATGGAGTGTCTGCAAGCGATGTGACATTAACCGCGTGCATCACCAAGACCGGTGTGGCTCAAGTATTCGCCGACACCGAAGATGTGTGTTCGCGACTTGGTCTCGCGTACCCCGCCAAAGAACAATCAACGCGAACGAAAAAACTCGCGGAACTACAAGATTCGCTCAATGGAAAAATCAACGCCGTTTGCGTCGATCAAGATTCAGCACTCAAGATTGCTCAAAAAGAAATCGAGCGACTCTCACTGACAGAACTTCATCCATTCGTCTTCCGCCCAGTACCTATCGGCCCTTGCTCAGTGTTCATCATTGATGCGACGAAAAACGACCTGCTGGTCGTCTCGGTCAATTCACAAGCCTTTGGCTTGCTCATTCAGCTTGTCGGGTCGAGCACCGATTTGAATTGTTGGAATTTTGAGATCACAGAACGTTTGATCAATCTTGTCATAGATGATCTCTCTCTCACCCCGTTGAAAATATTGAAATCCGACAGCCCAAGTCTTCCGAATCGATGCACAAGAGTTTTGTTCTTTGAAATGAAAAAGGAGGCTTGGCTCTTTTCAGTACCTCAAGAGGAGATCCCACAATGAAGAGCAAAGTTTTTGGATTTATCACAGTATTTACGGCAATTTTTTTAGTAACTCCACACTTGACTCAAGCTGCCGATGTCAACTCCCAACTCGCTGATTTTGAGGGATCATTCATTGACCTCAGCAAAGATTGGGGCGAAGCCAAAGCATGTTGGTCTGATGGTCGTACAACCGAATGTTTCCGAACCGAAAGCCAAATGGATTCACAAATCAATCAAAGATTTATCTTGAAGGCTGCAGTCGCATCATGCGCGACATCAGTCAAGCTATACAGCAATACTTCTTACGGCGGATCAGTATTGAGCCTCGTCACACGCACTGTTCCCATCAATTTATCTGCCTACGGTTTTGACAATCTGACAAGTAGTTACGTCATTGGTTCATGTAGCACGCTTTTTTATGACTACGCCAACAATGTTTCACCCACGTATCCGGGTTCAACGACTGCCAACAGTTCTGCATCATCAATGTCAACTGGTTGGGACAACCGTGTGAGCAGTATTCGCATCAGCTAGTTAGTTCACTGGCATCGTTTACGGGAATCGTTTCGCTAACCAATCGGCAACGTGAGCAAGAGCTTCGTGTCGATGGCCCTCAAGATAATGCGGAGCACCTTTCATCTCGATGTACGTCTTGTCTGCTGCACCACTGTTGTCAACGATCTCTTTGGCCTGCCAAATACGAATCTCGGTGTCGGCAGTCGGATGGATGAGCAGGGTTGGGACCTTGACCTGGGGCATCGTGTCAGCCAACTTGGCGTGACTTGAGAGCCCGCTCCAGGTTGACAGCCAGCCCCTCGCCGTCATTGA
>CALPPJ020000286.1 GCA_943325425.2 Bifidobacterium breve
CACATCATGTCAATGCTTGAAGAAATCCCGGCCCACTTACAAGGAAACGGTCGTCCAACCCAAGAAGAACTCACGTTGACTGATCTCAAAGTCGTCGGACATATTCCGACTGAACTTGATGGTCGCTACCTTCGTAATGGTGCGAACCCGTTGACTGGCATGAGTGATCACCCGTTCTTTGGTGATGGAATGATTCACGGCATTCGTCTTCAGGGCGGTGAAGCGAAGTGGTATCGAAACCGCTACGTGCAAACACCGTTTATCAAAGATCCATCGATCAACATTCTTGATCCCTCTGTCACGATGGACATGACGTGTTCGAAAGCCAACACTCATGTGGTTGGACACGCAGGCCAAATTCTTGCGCTTGAAGAAGGACATTTCCCGTACGTTCTTGATGGCAATCTCAACACCATTGGTTCAACCGATTACAACGGCGTCTTGAAGGGTGCGTTCACAGCGCACCCGAAAATCTGTCCGACGACTGGTGAAATGTTGGCATTTGGCTATGCGCCACTTCCGCCATACCTCACCTACTTCCGTGTATCAGCCGACGGCAAGATGGTGCAGCGCGAAGAAATTACCGTGACTGGTTCAACCATGATGCACGACTTCAACATCACTGAAAACTATGTGGTGTTCATGGACCTGCCTGCAGTGTTTGATCTCAACTTGGCCATTGAAGGCAAGATGCCAATCACCTGGAGCGACACCTACCCGGCGCGCCTTGGTGTGATGCCACGCAACGGAAACGATTCACAAGTTAAGTGGTACGACATCAATCCGTGCTACGTCTTCCACCCCATGAACAGCTACGAAGAAGGCGACAAGATCATTCTTGATGTGGCTCGCTTTGAGCACATCTGGAAAAAAGATGCGATGGACTTCCCGCCGCCCAACTTGTGGCGCTGGACCATTAACACCACAACAGGCAAAGTCACCGAAGAGCAGATTGACGATCGTGGAGCAGAATTCCCACGGGTGAACGATGCAGTCATCGGCAAGAAGCACCGTTACGGATACGAGATGTCAATGGGCAACGCCGGCTTTGGTCAAGTTGATGAGGGTGCAATTTTGAAGTATGACCGCGAGGCCGGAACTTGCGCTGAAATCAAACTCGGAAAGGGACGTACCTGCGGCGAAGTCGTATTCGCTCCAGCCGAAGGCGCCAAGACTGAAGACGATGGTTACTTGATGACATACATCTATGACCAACACAAGGACGCAAGTGAGTTCGTCATCGTGGACGCAAAGTCGATGAGTAGCGAATTCATTGCAACTGTTCAATTGCCACGAATCCCCTTTGGGTTCCACGGCAGTTGGGTACCGGCCACAGTGGCCAATTAAGTAAACGCCGCAATTCGCGGCATACAACTGAGGGGGAAATATGACACGATCCATGAGTTTGGGGACTCCAGGATCACGGCGGCGCTCACGAGCGCTCGCCGCGGTCGTTGCTGGGGGTCTGTTCTTTGTTGCCTGTGGTGGTGGTGACGATGGCGATAGTACGCCAGCGGAAACCGAAGCGCCGGTAACAAGCGAAGCACCATCGACTGACGCTCCGATGACCTCGGATGCTCCATCGACTGATGCGCCGGCAGCTGAAGATGGCCCGCCGACGGGACCAGAGATGCTCATCGGAATGGTGAACACCGAAGGTAATCCCAACGGGCTTGACTTTCCAGACCTTCGTCGCTTTGCTGAGGCAGCGTTTGAGTTCATGAATACCAGTGGTGGTTTTGGTGGTCGACCAGTCAAACTTGAGACTTGTGTTGCTGGTGGAACTCCCGAGACATCACAGAAGTGTGCTCAAGAGTTAGTCGGGAAGGGTGTTGAATTGGTCCTTCTTGGACTTGACCTATTCCCTGACTACGCCACTTATAAAGCTGCGAATGTCCCAGTGATTGGTGTCCTACCGATCTTGGCGCCCGACAACACCGCAGACGCGCTGTTTTTGACGGGTGGAAATGTGACCACGACTGCCGTCATGGCGGTGATTGCTCAAGATCGCTACCAGGCCAAGACTGTCGGCATTATTCATGCTGACAATGCAGGCGCCAACTCAACTGCCGCTGGCGTTGAAGCGGCTCTTGACAAAGCAGGAATCAAGTGGAAAGCCGTTAAGGGTGGAGACAACGAAACCGATGCGGGCTATCTCGGATTGATGCAGGCAGCCAATGCTGATGATCCTGATCTTTTGATCTCGCTCTACGCAGACGCTGGTTGTATCGGAACCATCCGCGCCTATGCCACTGCTGGTATCGATAAGCCCGTGTTGACAACCAACATCTGCTCAGACAGCGACGTCATTGATCAAGTTGGCGATGATGCAACTAATTGGGTTTTCGTTGGTGGTCAAGTTGAACGCGACACCCCGCAGAAGGCATTGCTCCAAAAGATCCTGGCTCCTTATATTCAAAACGAGGAAACCGGTGAAATGGGAATCGAGCCCGAAGAGGTCAATACCCAAGCGCTTGGTCTTGGTGGCTTGGGTACCGTTTTGACAATGACGCTTCGTGACATTGCCGCCCAAATGGTTGGCGAAGGTACCGAAATGTCGGGTCAGAACCTGTACGACTACTTGAAGTCAACCGAGGGTCTCTACCTGTACGGCGGAATCACTCCGCTCAACTGTGGTGCGGCTGCCCCGAGCTACTCGTCGTTCTGCTCGTTCGTCTTTGAGGCGACCGAATACAAAGACGGTGCAGTTGTTTCCGTGGACGACGCCAAATTGTGGCACAGCATCCCGCTGCTTCCCTAATCAGTTAAGTGTTGCCGAGCAACAAGGAAAATCGAGAACCACATCATGAATGATTATCTTTTTTACCTGTTGCTCGGCAGCGCTGCTGGGGCCATCATTGCTGGTTTTGCAATGGGTCTCATCATTAGTTATCAAGGTTCGGGCATTGTTAATTTTGCCCACGGTGCGATTGCAATGTGGAGCGCATTCGTCTATGCAGAACTTCGGAATGGGGCGTATTTGTTCCCCATTCCGGGTCTGCCAGACCGATATCAC
>CALPPJ020000287.1 GCA_943325425.2 Bifidobacterium breve
ATTGCGGTGTTGACCAAGATCAAAGTTCCGACGATTGCGGGGACGAGAGGTTTGTGACTCTGTAATCCCGACGCCAACATGGCCCCACCGACGATGTATTCAGCCAATTGATGCAACCAAAAGGATCGCTTTCCGGGGGCGGGCATAGCCACAGGCTAGTTGCCCACTCGCTTGAGCAATTTGACCACCGAATATGGGGGTGTTTCGCGCCCAACGGGAAATAGCAAAGGGGCCGGTGGATTGCTCCACCAGCCCCTTCAATGATTCGGTTGTACTTGGTTGAAAGTGTGTTGACGGCGAACCGTCAGATCACATCATTCCGCCCATGCCGCCCATGCCACCAGGCATGCCGCCACCCATACCGCCGCCACCGCCGCCCTTTTCAGGCTTGTCGGCTACGAGGCATTCGGTAGTGAGCACCAATGCAGCGATCGAACCAGCGTTTTGCAACGCTGCACGAGTCACCTTGGCGGGGTCGATGATTCCGGCCTTCACGAGATCGACGTACTCGCCAGTTGCGGCATTGAGTCCCATCGCACCTGATTCGCTTTCAACACGCTGCACCACAAGGGCGCCTTCCATGCCGGCATTGTCGGCAATGTTGCGGGCTGGAGCATCAAGGGCTTCCCACACGGTGCGAGCACCAGTGGCCTCGTCACCAGTGAGCGAATCGACAACGGCCTTCACCGCGGCACGGGCACGCAACAATGCGGTTCCGCCACCGGGCACAACGCCTTCTTCGATTGCTGCACGAGTTGCCGAGATGGCGTCTTCGATGCGGTGCTTCTTTTCCTTGAGTTCAACTTCGGTGGCAGCGCCAACCTTGATCAAAGCCACACCGCCGGCCAACTTGGCCAAACGCTCTTGCAACTTTTCACGATCCCAGTCGGAATCGGTGTTTTCGATTTCGGCCTTGATCTGGTTGATGCGACCTTCGACGTCAGACTTTTCGCCATTGCCATCGACAATGGTGGTTTCGTCCTTGGTCACGATGACGCGCTTGGCACGACCGAGAAGATCGAGCGTGATGTTTTCAAGCTTGAGGCCAACTTCTTCGCTGATGACTTGGCCACCAGTAAGAACTGCCATGTCTTGCAACATTGCTTTGCGACGATCACCAAAGCCAGGAGCCTTGACAGCAACTGAGGTGAAGGTTCCGCGAATCTTGTTGACCACGAGAGTGGCCAAAGCTTCGCCTTCAATGTCTTCGGCGATGATGACTAGCGGCTTGCCGGTCTTCATGACTGCTTCAAGTGCGGGCAACAAAGCCTGAACGGTTGAAATCTTTGAGCCGTACAACAAGATGTATGCGTCATCAAGAACTGCTTCTTGACGTTCTGCATCGGTCACGAAGTAAGGCGACAAGTAACCCTTGTCAAACAACATTCCTTCGGTGAAATCAAGTTCGATTCCGAAAGTGTTGCTTTCTTCAACAGTCACAACGCCGTCTTTGCCGACCTTGTCGATGGCATCAGCGATGACATTGCCGATTGCTGAGTCAGCAGCCGAAATGGTGGCAACGCTGGCGATCTGAGCTTTGTCTTCAACTTTTTGCGCCAACTGCTTGATGCTTTCGACAGCAGCAGCAATGGCCTTTTCGATGCCCTTCTTGAGACCCATCGGGTTTGCACCAGCAGTCACGTTGCGTAGACCGAAGTGCACCATTGCCTGTGCAAGCACGGTGGCGGTGGTGGTGCCGTCACCGGCAACATCGTTGGTCTTAGTAGCAACTTCTTTGACTAACTGAGCACCCATGTTTTCGAATGGATCTTCAAGTTCGACTTCTTTAGCGATGGACACACCGTCGTTTGTGATGGTGGGTGCACCGAACTTCTTGTCAAGCACAACGTTGCGGCCCTTAGGTCCGAGTGTGACTCGAACGGCATCGGCCAACTTGTTGACACCTGCTTCGAGGGCGCGACGCGCTTCCTCGTCAAATTTCAGCATCTTCGACATAGTGGTTTACCTCACTTGCCGACGATGGCAAGAACGTCACGGCTGGTGAGGATCAAGAGATCTTCGCCTTCGATGGTGACTTCGGTGCCGCCGTACTTCGAGTACAAAACGGTGTCGCCTTCTTTGATCGCGAGGGCGTGATGCTTACCTGCATCGTCGCTCCAGCGGCCAGGTCCGACGGCAAGGACGGTTCCCTGCTGGGGCTTTTCTTTGGCGGTATCGGGGATGACGAGACCGGAAGCTGTGCGCTCCTCGGCTGCGTTGGGCCGTACCACGATGCGGTCATCGAGGGGCTTCAGGTTCATAATTCAAGCCTCCGTGGCTAGATAGTTGTCGGATATAAGTGACCGATATGAGCGTTAGCACTCGTACCTGCCGAGTGCCAAGGATAGGGGTGAAAGTGAGCAGTTAGCAACCGCCAACCGCGAGTGCTAACCCAAACGCTCCCCCCAAAGAACAGGTTCCGAGCCCGTTCAGAACTGCTTCAGCGCAGGGGTGCGCCAAGGGCGGCGCAGATCTCGGTCAAGCGCTCGATCGGCAGCCCAATAATGGCGTTCAACGACCCTTCGACCTGCTCGACAAACCCCGCGGCCCCACCCTGTATGGCATAGGCGCCCGCCTTGTCACGAGGTTCGCCCGAATCGACATAGGCGATGATCTCTGGAATCGGGACCGAGCGAAAGGTCACCGTGCTCGACACGACTTCGACGTGCCCATCCCAATCGACTCCCCGGCAACCTGGTCCGGCCACCGCAACTGCGAAGCCCGTATGCACCTGATGGCGACGTCCCGACAGCGCGAGCAACATTTTCACTGCCTCGGCATCATCGACGGGCTTGCCGAAAATAACGCCATCAACATCGACAGTGGTGTCGGCGGCAATCACGATGGCCCCAACGTTCACGGCGCCCACAGTTTTCATAACTGCATCTAATTTCGCCGAAGCCAAACGTCGTACATAATCAGCCGGCAACTCGCCTTCAAGAGCTGACTCATCAATATCGGGCGATACCACGCGCGGCTCAATGCCAACACTGCGCAACAACTC
>CALPPJ020000288.1 GCA_943325425.2 Bifidobacterium breve
ACATGAGCCCCAGCACCCACAAGATTGCGAGCTGCTTCAAGGCCAAGACCTGAGTTGGCTCCAGTGATGCAAATGGTTCGTCCCGAAACATCAGGAATGATTCTTGTAGTCCATCGAGTTCGCGACATGCTCGATGCTTTCATAAAAGTCATTCAAATCACAAAGTGTAAGATTCCACCATGACTCGGGGTACAGAGAACACCGATAGCGCGATTCGGCTTCGCTTAATTGACAGCACGCTGTTCATGATTGATCGAGATGGCATCGATGGTGCCCGCCTGAGAGACATTGTTGAACATGCTGGCATGACGACCGGTTCGTTGTACTGGTTCTTCAAAAATCGCCGAGCCCTCATCAACGCTGCATTGGCCGAGCGCTTTGTTCGCAAGATGCGCAACCTGACTGACCTAGTTGCGGATGCTTTCATTCTTAACGCTGATTCGAGTGACCCTTTCTTGATTCTGAATGAGATCACGGTCCAGCCAGATTTGCCCGACCGTATCAACGCTCGCGCTAAGCGGGTCCAAGTTTTGGCCGCGGCTTTAGAAGACCCTGTGTTAGCCAAACACGTCGCCGATATTCAGCGACAACTTCTGAACCAAATCAGCGACATTGTCAAAGAGGCTCAGATCAAGAAAATTGTGCGCGCTGATGTTGACCCGTATTCCGTCGCCGTCATGATGCAATCAACTGCCATCGGACTGGCCAGCATTGACTTGGCCAAGGATCTCATGCTGGACCTCACGGCTTGGAACGACCTGATGAATATTGTGGTTCTTGCACTACGAGCCTGATTTTCAGGTCCTCATGGTGACTTGACTCCCGTCACTATGCCAACACCCGTGCACTGTCGCTGAGTAATCTGATTTTGCGTTGAACTACAGCGCGACCACCGAACCTGAATTCTCCTATGACGTCTCCTCACCAACGCAACCTCATGACGGCCGGAGTTGGCATCGTCGCATTAGCTTGCCTCGTGGCTGCTGTCGTGAGTGGTGGCTCAGGTTCTGGGGCTACGACTCCCGACTCCACAATTGCGATCGACAATTCTGTTGTTGACATTGCGCCCGTTGGCGAGGAAACCACCACCACAATTGTCGCCTCGGTGGACTCAAGTCTCCCGGCAACCGAAGTTCAAGATTTGGCAGGTGACGATCCCACTGCCACAACGGCTTGCACAATGACTGTGCGTTCGTTGGCTAGCGGCGACACCGGAGACAGTGTGACCTGCCTGCAAAATGCTTTGATCACCGCGGGTTTCTTAACTGGCACCGCGACCGGAACTTACGACAACGAAACCATGAATGCAGTAAAGAAACTGCAAACTGAGCGTGACCTTTTTGTCGACGGTAAGACTGGCCGCGAAACTGCATTGTCTCTTGGCGTGTGGCCCGACGAAAATTCACTCGTCGTTCACACTCCACCCCCTGCGCCTGGTGCCGTCGATCTTCTTGGCTATGAACTTTCATCGGTCGCAACCAGTGGTCCTGACGCTCCCCCGCTTCCGGCGAATTCAGGCTCAGGTCGTCGTTTGGTGTACGACCGAAATGGACAACGCGTTTGGGCGGTCGGTGACGACAATGTTGTCATCCGCTCATGGTTGATTTCGGGAAGCAAGTACAACAATGAAACGCCCGGAACCCACAAGGTGTATAGCCGTTCTGATGTGTCAACTGCATGGAACGGCAAGGCGTACCTCTACAAGATGGTCCGCTGGCTCAAGACCGACATCGGCGCCATCGGATTCCATGCGTTACCCATTCATGTTGCCGATAATTCGCCGTATCAAACCGACGCCGAACTCGGTCAGCGACTTTCGGGTGGTTGCCAACGTCAGGCCAATCTAGATGCCGCCTTTACGTGGGACTTCGCTCAAATCGGCACGCCTGTCGTTGTGATCTAGCAATAGTGCGTTAACGCTATTTACCAGCGATTAATCGTGTCATTGCAGTTTCTGCGGCCGCAACATCATCTCGCTCTGTATTGACAATCGAACTGAGATAACTCACTGCCACATATCCGTCGGCGACCATTCCACCGTCGGTGTCGGTTGGAAGTTCGGCAGCATCTCCCCACGCCATGCGCACATAGAAGCTGCCTTCGTGACCTTCTTTGGGCTCGAGATTGGCGGTGCTCATGCGACGAGGCGGTTCATGACCAAGGCGCGCTGACTTCCAGCCCTTAATGTCACTGAGTTCGGTGTTAGGCACATTGATATTGGCCACGATCGGGGTCGTCGGCATATTGGCCACCAGACCTTCAACAAACGCTGCGGCAACTGACGCCGCGGTCTCCCACTTCTGCCCCACCAACATTTCATCCCAGCCTTGGCCTTCGACGCCAAAGCCTGTTACTGCTTGGCTAACTGCAATGCCTGAGATCAAACCGTTGCGCGCCGTGAGCGCAGCACCAACTGTGCCCGAGTGATACACCGAACGACCCACGTTGGCACCAGGATTGATTCCAGAAACAACTAAATCGAACGGCGCACCGAAGGCACCAAGACGCGAGAACATCACACAAAGTGCGGGTGGACCAGTGACAGCCCATGCTTCATCGATGCCGTCAACATGAGCACGATGCACCTCGGGTTGAATGAGGTGCAATGCGCCGAGTGCCGCACCGGCACCAGAGAATTCGCGATCGGGTGCGGCAATGACCACTTCGCCAAAGGGCCGCATGGCTCGCGCCAATACGTGCAGTCCGACTGAATCAATTCCATCGTCGTTGGTAAGCAAAATTCTCATAATGACATCGTTGCCGATCGAGTAGTAGAGATCTTCATAAATAGGGTGACGCTTGGCTTAACGTCCAGTGAAATTCGCGGGCCGACGCTCGAGAAACGAGGCCACACCTTCACGATGATCATCGCTCTTGAAACTTGCTGACATCGCTGAAGTGTGGCGTTCCATATGCTCCGAAACTGGTGCAGTCAACCCCATGTACGTGAGTTCTTTAATGAGCTTCAAACTGTGTGGCGAACCAGTTGCGATTCTTTCAGC